>NZ_JBSVWB010000004.1:0-239238 GCF_054071795.1 Pseudomonas sp. SDO5271_S396 | reverse complement strand
CAGGCACCTCGGTGTATCAGTGATACCGAGGTGATGCTATCGCAGGCAAGCCAGCTCCCACATTTGATCCGGGGTACTGTCGAGAGCGAGCTTAGTTCCAGCCGGCGCGATCCATCAACCGAATCGCCTCAGCCTGACGCTTGCCCGCCACTTCCACCGGCAAGGTATCCGCGACGAATTTACCCCAGGTCGCTACTTCCGCTGACGGCGGCACCGCCGGGTTGGCCGGGAATTCCTGGTTCACGTCGGCAAAGATTTTCTGCGCCTCTGGCGTAGTCATCCACTCCACCAATGCCTTGGCCGCTTCCGGGTGTGGTGCGTGCCGGGTCAGCCCAATGCCCGACAGGTTCACGTGCACGCCACGGTCGCCCTGGTTCGGCCAGAACAGCTTTACCGCCAAGTCCGGATTCTGCTTGTGCAGCCGGCCATAGTAGTAGGTGTTGACGATGCCCACGTCGCATTGCCCCGCATTGATGGCCTCCAGCACGGCGATGTCATCGGAGAACACGTCGGTGGACAGGTTGTTGACCCACCCCTTGACGATTTCTTCGGTCCTGGCCGCACCGTGGGTCTCGATCAGGGTCGCGGTCAGCGACTGGTTGTAGACCTTTTTCGCGGTGCGCAAGCACAAGCGGCCCTCCCACTGCTTATCGGCCAAGGCTTCATATGTGGTGAGATCGCCCGGTTTGACCCGGTCGGTGGAGTAGGCGATGGTCCGCGCGCGCAGGCTCAAGCCGGTCCACGCGTGGTTCGAGGAGCGATATTGCAGGGGGATGTTCTTGTCGATCACGCTGGAAGTGAACGGTTGCAGGATGCCCATCTGCTCGGCCTGCCAGAGGTTGCCGGCATCCACGGTCAGCAGCAGGTCGGCAGTGGCGTTTTCGCCCTCGGCCTTGATGCGCTGCATCAGCGGCGCTTCCTTGTCGGTGATGAACTTCACCTTGACGCCGGTCTTTTGGGTATAGGCGTCGAACACCGGCTTGATCAATTCGTCGATACGCGAGGAGTAGACCACCACTTCATCGGCGGCCTGCGCGGCGGTGCTGCCGATGAGGGTGAGTGCCAGGGCAGTCAGGAGGCGCTTGGATGCCAGCATGGGGGGCAGTCTCTCATTTGCAAAAGAGGGCAAATGATAAGGACTCACATTTGGTAACGCTTGGCGGAGGCGTTACCAGATGTTGCATGAGTGGGATTTAGAGTGGGGCTGATGGCCTCTTCGCGGGCAAACCCACTCCCACAGGGGACGGCGCTCGTCTTAAGGTTTGGCCAGGTCCGGGAGGTCGCCGGTCAGGCCGAGGGCTTGGCGTATGAACACGGCCTTGGCTTCGGGCATCTGGTCAACCATCTTGAGCCCGGCATTGCGCAGCCAGCGCAGTGGCAGTTGATCGGCCTGGAACAACCGCTCGAATCCTTCCATCGCCGCCATCAACGCCAGGTTATGCGGCATGCGCCGGCGTTCGTAACGGCTCAAGACCTTCACATCCGCCAGGCGCTCGCCGCGCTCAGTGGCCGCCAACAGCACTTCGGCCAACACCGCCGCATCGAGAAAACCCAGGTTCACGCCCTGCCCCGCCAACGGGTGAATCACATGGGCCGCGTCGCCGATCAGCGCCAGGCCTTCAGCCACGTAGCGCTTGGCGTGGCGTTGGCGCAACGGCACGCACACCCGTGGGTCGGCGCTGAGCACGGTGCCCAATCGACCTTCAAAAGCGCGCTCCAGTGCTCGGCAGAAACCTTCGTCATCCAGCGCCATCAGGCGTTCGGACTCTGCCGGCGTAGTCGACCAGACGATCGAGCACCAGTCTTCCTGCCCCTCTCGCTCCAGCGGCAGAAAGGCCAGCGGGCCGGTGTCGGTGAAACGTTGCCACGCCGTACGCTGGTGCGACTGGCTGCTGCGCACGCTGGTGACGATGGCGTTATGCAGGTAATCCCACTCACGGGTGGGCGTGCCGGTCAGGCGGCGCACGGCGGAGTTGGCGCCGTCAGCCGCCACCACCAGCGGTGCGCGTAAGGTACGGCCATCGGCCAGGGTCAGCAGCCAGTCATCACCGGAGCGACGCATCTGTTCCAGGCGCGCATTGGCCAGAAGGCCCAGATCACAGTCGTGCAGGCGGTCGAGCAAGGCATCCTGGACCACACGGTTTTCGACGATATGCCCGAGCACGTCGGCATGCACGCTGGCCGCCGAAAAGTGGATCTGCCCGGTGCCGCTGCCATCCCACACCTGCATTTCACCGTAGGGGCTGGCGCGCCGCTCGACGATGCCGCCCCACACGCCCAGGCGCTCGAGGATGCGCTGGCTGGCCGCCGACAAAGCGCTCACGCGCGGCTCGAACGCCGCGTCACGCTGGAACGGTTTGACGCTCAGCGCGCTGCCGTCGAGCAACAGCACCTGCAAACCACTGCCTTGCAATGCCAGCGCCAGGGCGCTTCCGACCATTCCGGCCCCGACAATCAGCACATCTGCGCGCATGTCCATGCTTTTAAGCCTGTCTCACGGGCGGCCTGCGCCGCCGGAAAATAAAAAGGTTTGCGTCAGACATCCGGGCGCGTACCCAGCCCCATGGCCTGACGGGCGAACCAGCGTTTGGCCGGCGGCAGCAACTCCAGGCCCAGCAGGCCCATGTTGCGGCCCAGCGCGACCAAGGGCTGGGCGCTGCCAAACAGACGCGTAACCTGATCGGAGAAGCCGATGGTGAGCGCCTGGTCCTGGCGCTGACGCTCGCGGTAGGCCTGCAAAGTTGCCAAGTCACCGGGCACCGCCGGACCGGCCAGCAAGGCTTCAGCCAGGGCACTGGCATCGCGCAGGGACAGGTTGAAACCCTGTCCGGCAATCGGGTGCAAGCTGTGGGCGGCATTGCCGAGCACGACCAGGTGCGAGCGTACTTGCTCTTCGGCCTCCACCAGGGTCAGCGGGTACAGATGACGGGCGCCGACTTGCTTGAGCGTACCCAGGCGATAGCCGAACACGCCCTGCAATTCACTCAGGAAGCTGCGCTCATCCAGGCTGGCCAAGCGCTGCGCACCCATGCCCAGGCGGGTCCATACCAAGGCGCAGCGGTTGTCCGGCAAGGGCAGCAAGGCCATCGGGCCCTCATCGGTGAAGCGCTCGAACGCCTCGCCATTGTGGGCTTCGCTTGGGGTGATATTGGCGATCAGCGCGCTCTGGTTGTAGGGGCGGGTTTTTACACCGATGCCCAGTTGCTCGCGCAAGCCGGAACGGCCGCCATCGGCAAGTACCGCAAGGTCGCATTCCAGCACGGTTTCATCGTTGAGGGTCAGACGATAGCCATCGGACAACGGCTCCATGCGCGTGACTTCCGCCGGGCAACGCCAACTCACCACGTCCTTATCCAGGCCCTGCCACAGGCATTGGCCCAGCCAGGCGTTTTCCACCACATAGCCCAGCGCAGGCACACCCTCTTCCATCGCGGACAAACGCGCGGTGGAGAAGCGCCCGCGATCGGACACGTGAATCTGCTTGATCGGCTCGGCGCGGCGGGAAATGGCCGGCCACAGGCCCAAACGTTGATAGATCTGCCGAGCGCCGTAGGACAGCGCCGAAGAGCGCGCATCATAGCTCGGCTGATAGTGGTCTCCTGGCGCGAACGGTTCGATAAGCACGATATTCCAGCCACGGGCCCTGGCTCCGGCCTGCAATGCCAGCGCCAGGCTGGCACCTACCAGCCCGCCGCCGATAATGGCCAGGTTGACGCGGCTCATCGGGCTGCCGCCATGAGAGCTTCGATGTCGGCGACCGCCTTGGGTACGCCGGCGGTCAGGATTTCACAGCCTTGCTTGGTCACCACCACGTCGTCCTCGATGCGTACGCCAATGCCACGCCATTTCTTTGCCACGTTCTGGTTGTCCGGTGAAATGTAGATCCCCGGCTCCACAGTCAATGCCATGCCCACCTCCAGCACACGCCATTCACCGCCCACCTTGTACTCGCCCACGTCGTGCACATCCATGCCCAACCAATGGCCGGCGCGGTGCATGTAGAACGCTTTATAGGCTTCGCTGGCGATCAACTCGTCGACATCACCTTGCAGCAGCCCCAGCTTTACCAACCCGGCGGTGATAACCCGCACCGTGGCTTCATGGGCCTGGTTCCAGTGCTTGTCGGGGGCAATCTCGGCAAAGGCGGCTTCCTGAGAGGCCAGCACAATCTCGTAGATCGCCTTCTGCTCGGGGGAAAATTTGCCGTTGACCGGCCAGGTCCGCGTGATGTCACTGGCGTAGCAGTCGATCTCGCAACCCGCGTCGATCAGCACCAGGTCGCCGTCCTTGAGCAGCGCGTCATTCTGCTGGTAATGCAGGATGCAGCTGTTGCGCCCGGCAGCAACGATGGAACCATAGGCCGGCATTTTTGCGCCGCCCTTGCGGAACTCGTAATCCAGCTCGGCTTCCAGGCTGAACTCATACAGCCCGGCCTGGCTGGCTTGCATCGCACGCACATGGGCGGCGCATGAGATTCGCGCAGCTTCGCGCATCACCTTCACTTCTGCCGCCGATTTATACAGGCGCATGTCGTGGAGCAGATGATCCAGCGCAACGAATTCGTTCGGCGGTTGGGCGCCAAGGTGGGCTTTGGAACGGATCACGTTGATCCACTCCATCAGATGCCGGTCGAATTCGGCATTGCTGCCCATGGCCGAATACACCCGGTCGCGGCCTTCGATCAGGCCGGGCAGGATGTCGTCGATATCGGTAATGGGGAACGCATCGTCGGCGCCGAAGTCCCGCACTGCACCTTCGGTGCCGGCGCGCAGGCCGTCCCACAATTCGCGTTCGGCATTGCGCTCGCGGCAGAACAGCACGTACTCGCCATGCTGGCGACCAGGCATCAGTACGATCACCGCTTCCGGCTCGGGGAAGCCGCTGAGGTACTGGAAGTCGCTGTCCTGGCGGTACACATGCTCCACATCACGGTTGCGGATGGCCACGGCGGCGGCCGGCAGGATCGCGATGCTGTTGGGTTCCATCTGCGCCATGAGCGCCTTGCGGCGCCGGGTGTATTCCGCTCTGGGGATATGAATCATGGGCAGATGGACTTCCTTGCTCAGTGCAGCGAAGGCTTGGGAGCCGCGGGCTCAGCCGACTTGCGGGTCTCGGTGAACAATAGCAGCGGGGCGACGCGCAGGTATTCCATCACTTCCATGTAGTCGCTTTCGCCGTCTTCGGACTCTTCCAGTGCATCTTGCACCTGGGAAATCGCTGCCAGATCCTGCAACACTTCCTTGGCGTCGGTGCTCAGTTCCAGGCCGGCGGCGTTCACGCCAAAACCGTGGAGAAAACCCTGGCACCATTGACCCAGCGCCAGGGCACGCTCAGCGAGCGGCGCATCGTCGGAAGGCAGCAACAGCACCACGGTGACGTCATCACCGGTCAGCTCGCCCTTGACCATTTCCTGCAGGCCGATCAGCGCATTGCGCACGTTATCGGCCGGTTCGGTTTCCAGCAGTTCGGCAACGTCGGCCAGCCAGTTGTCGGCGTCAAAGCCGACACCGGTGCAGCTACGGCCCAACAACACGCCATGCAGCTCGGCAGGCGAGCAGGGGTGGCCACTGGTGCTCAGCAGTTTGGAAAAAGCATCGTACGGGGAGTTCTGAATGGGCATGGTGAGCTAGGCGCCAGACGGCGCAATGTCTAGAATGGAGCGCTGTATCCTAGCACCGGCAGACGTTCCAAGACTATCAAGGGCGTCAGATCGTTTATCCTGCAGTTGCCATTCATCAGACAAATCCAGTGGAACCCAATGGAAGACACCGACCTGCAAGCGCTGATGGCCAGACTCGAACTGCTAATTGATCGGGTCGAGCAACTTAAGAGTCAAAATGGACTCCTACTAGCTCAGGAAAAGACCTGGCGCGAGGAACGCGCTCACCTCATTGAAAAAAACGAAATCGCCCGGCGTAAGGTCGAATCGATGATTTCGCGCCTGAAGGCCCTGGAGCAAGACTCATGAGTTCAAGCAATAGCGTCACCGTGCAGATCCTCGACAAAGAATATTCGATCATCTGTCCCCAGGAAGAGCGCAACAACCTGGTGAGCGCTGCCCGCTACCTGGATGGCAAGATGCGTGAAATCCGCAGCAGCGGCAAAGTCATCGGCGCCGACCGCATCGCCGTGATGGCCGCGCTTAACATCACCCATGACCTGCTGCACAAGCAGGAACGCCCGGACGTGCCGACCAGCGGTTCGACCCGCGAGCAGGTGCGTGACTTGCTCGAGCGCGTGGATCTGGTGCTTTCCAGCGATTCAGACGCACCCAAGGGCTGATTGCCGCGACGGTTTAAGGTATACTTGCCCCCACTCCCTGGCGTGTTTGCCAGTCGGCGATGTCCCTGAGCCGATTCGCACTACCCTGGAAGTTGCACGTTGGGCTGGTGTGCATGTCCGCTAGACGGAAAGCCTTAAAGCCTACTGCTTCTTCCACCTTGAACTTTCGGGTTCAAGGGCTAAGTCGACAGCGGCTCTGTCGGGGAGCCTGAATTCCAAACTCAATGCCAGTCTTAGGACTGGCATTGTTTTATGAGCCGAAAAACCATGACCGAACCTGCGCCGCTTTCCCGTCCGCAACTTCGACGCATGTTGCGCAAGGCCCGCCGCGCCCTCACGCCGAGCGAGCAGCGCGAGGCCGCCCATGGCCTGTTCCGGCAACTGGCACAGCACCCGCTGTTTCGCCGAGCCAAACATATCTCTTTGTATCTACCCACGGACGGTGAAATCGACCCGCGCCTGCTGCTGCGTGCGGCTCAGCGTCGGGGCAAGCTCACCTACCTGCCGGTGCTGAGCGCCTGGCCGCGAACCAAGATGGTGTTTCAGCGGATCCGCCCCGGGGAAAAACTGCGGCCCAATCGCTTTCGAATTCTCGAGCCCCGGGTCAATCTCAAACGACAACGCAAGGTGTGGGCGCTGGATCTGGTGCTGCTGCCGTTGGTGGGATTCGATGAAACCGGCGGGCGCCTGGGCATGGGCGGAGGGTTTTACGACCGCAGCCTGGCTTACCTGGCACGCCGCCAGAACTGGCGCAAGCCGACGCTGTTGGGTCTGGCCCATGAATGTCAGAAAGTCGAACGGCTGATACAGGCGAGCTGGGATGTGCCGTTGGCAGGCACCCTCACCGATAAGCAGTGGTATATAGCACAGACGTCGCAGGAGCCCGCGACATCCTGAGGAAGGTTAACGCTTGAACGGTTGCAGCTTCTGCTGAGCCAGCTCAACAGGCGCATCGGTCTTGTTCGACCACAAGCTCTGCGCATACCCGGTGGTCACGACGCCCAGACCAAACAAAATCACCAAAATCCATAGCAAATCCGGTTTACGTTGCATCGATTGCCCCCCTTCAGGCATCTCGTACACGATGACAACAACGTTCCAAAGTAGTCCGTTGCAGCTGCGTCAAGCTTAAAATCCCGGCATTTTGCGGTAACGTGAACCAACACGCAAACCTTGGCGCCAACCGACTGTCGGTTTGTCATCAAATTGCCTGACAACTTGCCCACTGCCTATTTCAGGAGCCCGAAAATGGCCTATTGGCTGATGAAATCCGAGCCCGACGAACTCTCCATCACAGGTCTGGAAACCCTCGGGGAAGCCCGCTGGGACGGGGTACGCAACTACCAGGCGCGCAACTTTCTGCGTGCCATGGCAGTAGGCGACGAATTTTTCTTCTATCACTCAAGCTGCCCGGAGCCGGGCATTGCCGGCATCGGCAAAATCATCGAGGCGGCGTATCCGGACCCGACGGCACTGGAACCGCAAAGTCATTACTTCGACGCCAAGGCCAGCGCAGAAAAGAACCCGTGGAGCGCCATCAATGTGGCCCATGTCGAGACCTTTCCAAAGGTCCTGAGCCTCGGCTACCTGAAGCAGCAAACGGCCCTGGCCGAGCTGCCGCTGGTGCAAAAGGGCAGTCGGCTATCGGTAATGCCGGTGACCGCCGAACAATGGGCGGCGGTAGTCGGTTTGCGGTGAAGCGTTACTGAATGATCAGGTTGTTGAACAGCAGGTCTTCCACCACCGGCTTGCCGGTCTCGTCGTTCATCACTTGCTGGGTTTGCTTGAGCGCTTCCTGACGCAGCTTCTCTTTGCCCTCGACGGTGCTCATGGTCTCGTTGGTCTGTTGGGTGAACAGCGCCACCAACTGGTTGCGAATCAACGCATCGTTGGATTTGACCAGTGCCGCCGCTTCGGGCCCGGTGACGCGCAGGGCGATGTCGGCCTTGTACACCTTGAGTTTGGCCGTACCGTCCAGCCCGTAGTTGCCCACGAACGGCGGCGTCAGGCTGATGTAGCTGACCTTCGGTGCCTCGCCCTCTTTCGCTTCTTCGGCCTGGGCCGCCATCGGAAGGGTCAGGGCCAGCAACAATGGGATCCACGCTTTCACAGTTCATTCCTCGATTCGGTTGCCCGCTAGCATAACGCTAGCAAGGCTGAGTACAAGCTTATGGCGGCCTATCAGGCCCGGGCATGCTCGTTGACCCGCAGGCGTACCCTCCTACACTTATCGGCCACTACGCCAAAAGGAATAGTCCGATGAAAGCTGTGCTGTGCAAAGCCTTCGGCCCCGCCGAAACCCTGGAGCTGGAAGACGTCGCCAGCCCGGCGATCAAGAAGAACGAAATCCTGCTGGACGTGCATGCCGCCGGGGTCAATTTCCCGGACACCCTGATCATCGAAGGCAAATACCAGTTCAAGCCGCCCTTCCCGTTCTCGCCTGGTGGCGAAGCGGCAGGCGTAGTCAGTGCAGTGGGGGAAAAGGTCAGCCACCTCAAAGTCGGCGACCGAGTCATGGCGCTGACCGGCTGGGGAAGCTTTGCCGAGCAGGTCGCGGTGCCCGGCTATAACGTGCTGCCGATCCCGCCGAGCATGGACTTCAACACCGCCGCAGCCTTCAGCATGACCTACGGCACCTCGATGCACGCCCTGAAACAACGGGCTCACCTGCAATCGGGTGAAACCCTGCTGGTGCTCGGCGCTTCCGGCGGCGTGGGCCTGGCAGCCGTGGAAATCGGCAAGGCCATGGGAGCCCGAGTGATTGCCGCCGCCAGCAGCGCCGACAAACTCGCCGTGGCCAAGGCAGCGGGCGCCGACGAATTGATCAACTACAGCGAAGCCAGCCTCAAGGACGAGATCAAGCGCCTGACCGACGGCAATGGCGTCGATGTGATCTACGACCCGGTGGGCGGCGACCTGTTTGACCAGGCTGTGCGTGGCATCGCCTGGAACGGCCGCCTGCTGGTAGTGGGCTTCGCCAGCGGACGCATCCCGGAATTGCCGGTGAACCTGGCGCTGCTCAAGGGCGCATCGGTGGTCGGGGTGTTCTGGGGCTCGTTCGCCCAGCGCCAACCGCAGGACAATGCGGCGAATTTCCAGCAACTGTTCAGTTGGTACGCCGAAGGTAAATTAAAGCCCCTGGTGTCGCAGGTTTACCCGCTCGAAAACGCCGCCCAAGCGATCAATGACCTGGGACAACGCAAGGCTGTCGGAAAAGTTGTCGTGCAAACCCGCTGACGGACTTGAAATGCAATTAATGTGGGAGCTGGCTTGCCAGCTCCCACGATTGAGCTCCAGCGTCTGCAAAATCCAATCGCGACCCACACTTATCCATTAGCGACATGTTCATAAGAGAACATGCAATTGCTCATTTTTCCTGTGTTTGCAGATAAGAGGCGATGCTATTTTCGGTAACGAAACTGTAACATTCGCATCCGCAGTCAAAACAAGAAATCTGGAGCTCTTGAATGTTTGCTTTCTTTCGTCCCGCCGCACATCAGGCTCGCCTGCCTGAAGAAAAGATAGACAGTACCTACCGACGGCTGCGCTGGCAGATCTTCGCCGGTATTTTCTTTGGCTATGCCGGCTACTACCTGCTGCGCAAGAACTTTTCCCTGGCCATGCCTTACCTGATCGACGAGGGTTACACCCGTGGTGAACTGGGCCTGGCCATGTCGGCCATCGCCATTGCCTACGGTTTGTCCAAGTTTCTGATGGGCCTGGTGTCCGACCGCTCCAACCCGCGCTACTTCCTGACCTTCGGGCTGCTGGTATCGGCTGGCGTCATGTTCATTTTCGGTTTCGCACCTTGGGCGACGTCCAGCGTGACCATAATGTTCATTTTGCTGTTCATCAACGGCTGGGCCCAGGGCATGGGCTGGCCGCCAAGCGGGCGCACCATGGTGCACTGGTGGTCGCAGAAGGAACGCGGTGGCGTGGTATCGGTATGGAACGTGGCGCACAACGTCGGCGGCGGCCTGATCGGCCCGCTGTTCCTGCTGGGCATGGGCTGGTTCAACGACTGGCACGCCGCATTCTATGTGCCGGCGTCTGTGGCATTGCTGGTGGCGGCGTTTGCTTTCATCACCATGCGCGACACCCCGCAATCGGTAGGTTTGCCACCGATCGAGGAGTACAAGAACGATTACCCGGAAGGCTACGACGCCAGCCACGAAGAAGAATTCAGCGCCAAGGAAATCTTCGTCAAATACGTGCTGCGCAACAAAATGCTGTGGTACATCGCCTTCGCCAACGTGTTCGTCTACCTGCTGCGTTACGGCGTGCTGGACTGGGCACCGACCTACCTGAAGGAAGCCAAGCACTTCAACGTGGATAAAACCTCGTGGGCCTACTTCTTCTACGAGTGGGCAGGCATTCCGGGCACGCTGCTGTGCGGCTGGATGTCGGACAAGATCTTCCGTGGCAACCGTGGCCTGACCGGTGTGGTGTTCATGGCGCTGGTGACCGTGGCGACGCTGGTCTACTGGCTCAACCCGCCCGGCAACCCGATGATCGACATGATTGCGCTGTTCTCCATCGGCTTCCTGATCTACGGTCCGGTGATGCTGATCGGCCTGCAGGCGCTGGAACTGGCACCGAAGAAAGCCGCCGGCACCGCCGCTGGTTTCACAGGCTTGTTCGGTTACCTGGGGGGCTCGGTAGCCGCCAGTGCGGCCATGGGCTACACCGTTGACCACTTTGGCTGGGATGGGGGCTTTGTCCTGCTGGTGGGCGCGTGCCTGTTGGCCATCGCATTCCTGCTGCCAACGCTGCGACACACCAACAGCATCAGCGCAGCGCGTTAAGCGCCGCCTGAGCAATCCTTGGCACACCGCTTGAGCCGCGCCTCCAGATTTTTGTCTGGCATGGCGTGGCTGCGCAGGGCGTGGACCGTCTGTTCGACATAATCGCGGGTGGTACCGTAACGCCCGCAAGCGCTTTCCAACACGTGATTGAGCACGATGTCGGGAAGGTTGCCGGCGTAACTGGGCAAATGCCGCTCCAGGACGAACCCCAGGGCCTGCACCTGACTGCCATCTTCCAGGCGGCAGTTGAGCCAGTGGGGGCGATAGGAGGGATAAGGCATTTCGCGGCACCACAACGCGTAAAGCGACGCTTCCAACTGATCTTCCGGCAAGCGGTAGGCAAACCCGCTGCACGAACCGCCGCGATCCAGGCCGAACACCAACCCCGGCAGTTCCGGCGTACCCCGATGCTCATGCGACCACAGGTACAGGCCCCGGTGGTAACCGTGGACCCGTGCCCGAACGCGCTCGGTCGACGAGCATTCCGGGCGCCAGATCAGCGAACCATAAGCGAATAACCAGACCGGCCCACCCTTGTGCCGGGCCATGGTGGCCTGCATCGAGCTCATCAACTGTTCGTGAGTGAGTTGCGGCCCCAGATCGAGCCGCGGGGGGTAAGCCAATTGCAAAAGATCGGATTCAATGACGGCCATGGCGAATCGCTTAGGTCTCCTTCGTATTACCAGTTATAGGCAACTTTACCGTAATAGAACGCGCCGCTGTAACCGTACGGCGAAAAAGTGCTATAGGCGAGGTTGCCGCCGCTGCTGGCGAACGCATTGACCTTTTCAGGGTATTTATCGGTGACATTGTCGCCGCCCAGGGTGAAGGTCCAGTTCTTCAACTTGTAGTCCGCCGAAAGGTCCAGTACCCAGGCCGCCTTGAAGGTCTGGTCGTTGACCTTATCGGCCTGGTAGCTGGTGAATTCACCGTAACGCACCAGATTGCTGTGCAGCGCCCAGTTACCGAACGTGAAGTCGTTGCCCAGGCTCAGCTTGTGTTGGGGCGTGGTATCGCCCAACAAACCAATGCGCTCGCGACGGTCCACCCGCAACAGGTTCACCCCAAGGCTGTCGAGGATCGCCGGGTTGGCTTTCACGTCGGTGACTTTGGTGTGGTTGTAGTTGTAGCCCACGGTGCTGTTCCAGCGGATACCGTTATCGAACTGATAGCGATAGTTGGCCACCAGGTCGACGCCGTCGGTACTGGTGTCGGTCGCATTGGTGAAGTAACGGGCCGTGGTGTAGTTGATGTTGCCGACGCCATTGGCCTGCAAGTAGGCAATGGCAGCCGGGTTGAGCGTCAGGTTGGAGGACAGGCTGATGCGGTCGCGGATGTCGATGCGGTACACATCGGCGGTCAGGGTCAGGTTGTCGGTGGGTTCCAGTACCAGCCCGAGGCTGTAGTTGCGCGACTTCTCGGCTTTCAGGTCTTCGGCGCCCAGCAAGCGTGCGACCTGGCTGTTCGCCGGAAAGGTGCCCGCCTCCTGGATGGTGCTGCCGATCAACTGCGACGAGGTGTAGGCAAAGTTCTGCTGGGCCAGGGAAGGCGCGCGGAAACCGTTGGAGATACTGCCGCGTAATGCCACCTGCGGGGTGAAGTCATAACGGGCCGACAGCGAGCCGCTGACGTTGGAGCCGAAGTCGCTGTAGTCCTCATGGCGCACCGCCGCCGAGGCGCTGAGTTTTTCGGTGAAGTTGGTTTCCAGGTCCAGGTACTGCGCCCAGCTGTGGCGCGAGCTGGTGCCTGCGTCGGCATCGCGGAAACCACCCAGGCCCGAACTGCCGGTCTGGAAGTAGGACGCCGGATCGCCGGATTTGATCTGGTAGCCCTGGTCCAGGTATTCGCCACCAAAAGCCACCGACACCGGGTACGGCAGCCAGCCCAGGCTGAACTCGCGGGACAGGTCCAGGCTGAGTTGCTTCTGGTCGTTGACCAGGGTGCCGTTGTCGAACTTGCGCGGCGTGGCCAGGCCCAGCGAGGTGTTGATGGTTTCGGTACCGATCTGGTACTGGTTCTTGCCGTAGTTGACCGACACATCGTAGTGCCAGTCGTACGCCAGCAGCCCACGCAAACCGACCGCCAGCGAGGTGTCTTCCACATCGCCGCGAATCAGCGGCAAGTAACCATTGGGGTTGAGCGCCGGAATATTGTTGGACGCATTGCTCGCCCGGTAAAACGCCGCTGTCTCGCCGCGCGTCTTGCTGTAACCCCCAAAGCTGTACAGCTCGGCCGCGTCGTTGAAGGTGTATTCCCCGTTGAAGAACAGCTTGCCCTGATGGGTCGCCGGCTCACCCTGACGGAAAACCTGCTGACCGTAGGTGGTCGAACCCACGCTGGCCGGACGAAAATCCCTGCCGGCACGGTTGGTGTAATCGTTGTCGGCGCCTTCGCCCGACAGGTTGATGAAACCGTTATCCCCCAGCGCAAGGCCCGTATTGCCCGCCAGATTGCGCTGAATGCCGTCGCCTTTTTTGTACTCGCCGAACTTGCTGGTAATGGAGCCACCATGGTCGGCGTGCTTGAGGATCACGTTGATCACCCCGGCAATCGCATCCGAACCGTAGCGGGCGGAGGCGCCGTCACGCAGTACTTCGATGTGGTCCACTGCCGACACCGGAATGGCGTTCAAGTCCGCCGGCGCCGAGCCACGGCCCACGGCACCGCCCAGGTTGACGAACGCACTGGTATGGCGACGCTTGCCGTTGACCAGCACCAGCACTTGGTCGGGCGACAGGCCACGCAATTGCGCAGGACGCACCAGCTCGGCACCGTCCACCAGGCTTGGGCGCGGGAAGTTGATCGACGGAATCAGACGCGCCAGCACCGCCCCCAACTCATCGGAACCGGTGCTGCGCAAGGTATCGCCGGAAATCACATCGATAGGCGACAGCGAAGCACTGGCCGTGCGCTCTTGGGCGCGGGTGCCGGTGACAATCACGGTGTCGAGTTTGGGCGTATCTGCACTGGCCGTTTCTTCAGCCGAGACGGGATTGAATCCCACAGCGGTCAGCAAATTCGCCGACAAAATCGCCGTGTACAACGCGTGTTTCTTGTAGCTCCCCATACCGCTCCCCTGTGAATCAAAAATCAGAACGTCGATGCTCTGAGTTCCTGCGATCGATCCGGCTGGCGGGCGGTGGCGGTCAGTTATTGGTGATTGAAAGAAATTCGGTAGTCCGTTGCGATATAGCCTAAAGATATCTACTGAATAAATTAAATACCTTAAAAGAATAAGCAAAAGTATAAGCGCGGCGCTCCGCCCGTCAGGATTGCGCCCGTCAATCCCTGTACTTTCAGGCCCGGTTCAGCCTGGGCTCGCGTCGAGCCGTCAAAATAGTGCGCACACCACGACCCACCTAGCCGCCATCCAATCGACTATCGAGGTCGCACCCATGAAGAAATTCCGACTGCCCGGCCTGCTGCTTCTCGCCCAGGCGACGACGGCACTGGCCGCTGAAGTAACCACCACCGAAGACGACAAAGGCTTCTGGTACGCCCAGACCAGCGTCTACACCCGACACTTTTCCCCAGACCCGGATCACAACAACCATCAAGGCCTGATCGGCCTGGAACGCAACCAGGCATCAGGATTGGTGATAGGCGGGGCGACGTTCCGCAATTCGTTCAGCCAGCGGTCGTACTACGTCTACGCGGGCAAGCGCTACGACATGACCGACTATCCGGTGTATTTGAAGCTGACAGGTGGGGTGATTCAGGGGTATCGCGGCGAGTACCGCGACAAGATCCCGCTGAATCGGTATGGCGTGGCACCGGTGATCATTCCGTCCGTGGGCACCCACTATGGGCCAGTGGCGGCGGAGTTGGTGTTGCTGGGGTTCAACGCGGCGATGGTGACGGCCGGCGTGCGTTTCTAAAAGCACACACAAATTCTTGTGGGAGCTGGCTTGCCAGCTCCCACAGGTGGATCAGTGTATCGCAGTGATTTGCGTGATCGGCCTCAGGGCCGCGGCGCGTAGGCGAATACATCGGCGCGCATCTGATGCGCGTCCATGCCGGCCTCGACCAATGCATCGAGGGTACCGTAGATCATCGCTGGTGAACCGCTGGCGTAGACGTGCACGGTTTTCAGGTCGGCAATGTCTTCACACACAGCCTCATGCAGCAAGCCGCAGCGGCCTTCCCAACCGCACACGTCGCTCACGACCTTATGCAGGAACAGGTTGGGCAGTTGACGCCACTGATCCCAATGCTCGATCTCGTAGAAGTCTTCTGGCCGGCGCACGCCCCAGTACAGGTGCACCGGGTGCTTGAAGCCGGACGCACGGCAATGTTCGATCAGGCTGTGCATCTGCGCCATGCCGGTGCCGGCAGCGATCAGCACCAGCGGCCCGTCCGGCAGTTCGGCCAGGTGTGTGTCGCCGAAGGGCAGTTCCACGCGGGCCATCTGGTTGCGCTGCAATTGCTCGAGCAGGTTGCGGGCGCTGTCTTCGCGGGCCAGCACATGCAGTTCCAACTCGCGCCCGGCGTGTGGCGCCGAGGCCAGGGAAAACGCCGACTTTTCGCCATTGTCCCGTTCGATCATCAGGTATTGCCCAGCGTGGTAACGAACGGCCTTGCCGGCAGGGGCCCGCAGGCGCACGCGCCACACATCGCCACCCACTTCCACGCACTCACTCAATTGGCACGACAACTTGCGCAATGGCAACTCTCCCGGCGCCAGCACGCCATCCCACAACACAATGCAATCTTCCAGCGGCTCGGCGATGCACGTGTAGAACTCGCCGTGATCGCGCACTTCGCCCGCCTGTTGCACCCGGCCTTCCACCAGCAGCGCCGCACACACATGGCACACACCGTTGCGACAGGCCTGGGGGCACTCGTAGCCAAGGCGGCGCGCACCTTCGAGGATTCGCTCACCAGGAACCAGCTCCAGAATGGCGCCGGAAGGTTGCAGGGTCACACGCATCAATCTATTCCCAATTCTTTCCAGATCGCATCGACACGGGCCGTGACGGCTTCATCCTTGACGATCACCCGACCCCATTCGCGAGTGGTTTCACCCGGCCATTTGTGGGTGGCGTCCAGGCCCATCTTCGAGCCCAGGCCCGACACCGGCGAGGCGAAGTCGAGGTAGTCGATCGGCGTGTTGTCGATCATCACCGTGTCGCGCTTGGGGTCCATGCGCGTGGTGATGGCCCAGATCACGTCGTTCCAGTCGCGGGCGTTGATGTCGTCGTCGGTGACGATAACGAACTTGGTGTACATGAACTGTCGCAAAAACGACCACACACCCAGCATTACCCGCTTGGCATGGCCCGGGTACGACTTCTTCATGGTCACGACGGCCATGCGGTACGAACAGCCTTCCGGCGGCAGGTAGAAGTCGGTGATTTCCGGGAACTGCTTTTGCAGGATCGGCACGAACACTTCATTGAGCGCCACGCCGAGAATCGCCGGCTCATCCGGCGGACGCCCCGTGTAGGTGCTGTGATAGATCGGTTTGATCCGGTGGGTGATGCGCTCGACGGTGAACACCGGGAAGCTGTCGACTTCGTTGTAATAGCCGGTGTGGTCGCCGTACGGGCCCTCATCAGCCATCTCGCCGGGATGAATCACGCCTTCAAGGATGATTTCGGCGGTGGCCGGCACTTGCAGGTCATTGCCACGGCACTTCACCAGCTCGGTGCGATTACCACGCAACAAGCCGGCGAAGGCGTATTCGGACAAGCTATCCGGCACCGGCGTGACGGCGCCGAGGATAGTGGCCGGGTCAGCGCCCAGGGCCACAGATACCGGAAACGGCTTGCCCGGGTGTTTTTCGCACCACTCACGGAAGTCCAGCGCACCACCACGGTGGCTCAACCAGCGCATGATCACCTTGTTGCGACCGATCACTTGCTGACGGTAGATGCCGAGGTTCTGGCGGTCCTTGTTCGGGCCTTTGGTGACCGTCAGGCCCCAGGTGATCAGCGGACCGACATCGCCGGGCCAGCAGGTCTGCACCGGCAACATGGCCAGGTCGACGTCATCGCCTTCGATGACCACTTCCTGGCACACCGCGTCCTTGACCACCTTGGGCGCCATGGCAATGATCTTGCGGAAGATCGGCAGTTTCGACCAGGCATCCTTCAGACCCTTGGGCGGCTCGGGCTCCTTGAGGAACGCCAGCAGCTTGCCGATTTCGCGCAGTTCGCCGACCGACTCGGCGCCCATGCCGAACGCCACGCGCTCAGGCGTGCCGAACAGGTTGCCGAGCACCGGGATGTCAAAGCCGGTCGGGTTCTCGAACAGCAGCGCCGGACCCTTGTTGCGCAGGGTACGGTCGCAAATCTCAGTCATTTCCAGCACCGGAGAAATCGGCATCTGGATACGTTTCAACTCTCCGCGCTGCTCAAGTTGCTGCACGAAATCCCGAAGATCCTTGAATTTCATTAACCATGCCACCCGTAAAATAGGCGTACATCCTACCTGCTCTGAGGACGGCTGGCAGCTTAATTGGCCGTCACCCCCCGTGATTGCAGCGAACTGAACAGCGGTTCCAGAAACGCCTCGATGTGTCGCGCGCCCACATCCGAGAGGTGGTTATCGTCGGTGTACAGCGCACGGCCATTGAGCTCGACCCGGCACAGCCCGTCCTCGGCGCACAGCAGAGGCGCCGGGTCCAACACCGATACGCCACTGTCGGCGGCCGCCAGTTCGTCAAACAACCGGGTGATAAACGCCTGGCGCTTGAGGTGCTCCGCCACCGGGAGCCCTTCATCCTTCACGGACCGATTCATCATTGCCAAGCGGCTGAGGCGGTAAGGCACGATGATTTCCTGCAACGGCACTTCCTTGACCAACCAGACCCGATGCCCAGCCGCACGCAACCCCGCGATCCGCTCGCGCAAACCCTGGGCGAAGCGCCGTTCGGCCACAGCCCGCACGTACTTGCCGGTTCCGGGGTCCTTCAGCGCATGCTCTTTGTCACCCGACATTTGCCCATACAGATACAGGCTCCACCGTGCGGCGAGCACCACATCGCTGAACGACTGTTCGGTCATCGCCTTCTCGACCCGACGGTTGAAGTGGGCACAGCGGGCAATATTTTCCAGGCCATCCAAGGGCACACAACCGGCAAAGCTGGCTTCCACAAGGCTGATATCGTGCCGTTTTGCCGCCTCTTCCAGCGCCGGGATCAACGCAGTGGCGTGGCTGTCACCCCACACCAGCGCGGACACGGCGCTGTTTTTAGGGCCGAAGTGACAGAACAGTCGGTCATCGGGGGTGTTTTTGTCCGCCATGCAGGCCATCAATGCCGGGCTCCACTTTTTCGCCTGGGCATAAACCAGCGCCTGCTCGGACAAGCGCGAAGGCACACCATCAGCCTCGCGCAACGCCACGCCTGTAAGGCCCAGGCACAAGATGCCGGCACCAGCGGCTGCCAGAATCGCCTTGCGCCCGGCCAGCAAGCGTTTTTCCCGAAACGGTGTTTCCACGAACCGCCAGGACAGATAGCCCAGCACCAGGCTCAGCAGCATCAACCCGGCCAACTCCGGGGCGCTCAGGCCATCGATAGCGGCATAGCTGGCATATACGAACACAGGCCAATGCCACAGGTACCAGGAGTAGGAAACCAGTCCCACCCCCACCATCAGGCGTGAACCGAGCAGGCGCCCCACCCACGTGAGTTGCTGCCCATTGGCCCAGATCAGCCCAACCACCCCCAGTACCGGCAACAGGGCTGCAGCCCCGGGGAATGGCGTCGTGGAATCGAAGCCGAACACGGCGATCAGGATCAGCGCCATCGACACCAGGCTGACGGCCTGGGCCAATGCGGGCGATGCGCGCCATTCACGCAGGGGCATCACCGCCAGCATCGCGCCGGCGAGCAACTCCCAGGCCCGCAGGTGCAACAGGAAAAACGCCTTCTGCGGTTGATGGACCACCGCCCAGAGACTCATGCCAAACGACACCAGCAATACCCCGAACAGCGCCAGGCGCCAATGTTTCAGGCGGCTCGAAAGCAACGTCAGCAGCAGCGGGAAAAGGATGTAGAACTGCTCCTCCACCGCCAGCGACCAGGTGTGCAGCAGGGGCTTGATATCGGAGGACACATCAAAATAACCATGCTGGCGGGCAAACAGCAGGTTGGAGGTAAAGATCACCTGATAGTGCACGGACCGTCCCAGCTCTTCGTAGTCCTTGGGCGCCAGCAGAAACCAGCCCACCACCAACACGGCTGCCATCATGACAAATAGTGCCGGCAGGATGCGCCGGGCACGACGGGCCCAAAACTCGACGAAACTGAAGCGCCCTGCCTGGCGCTCACGCCAGATGATCGAAGTGATCAGGAACCCCGAAATCACGAAGAACACATCAACGCCGACAAAGCCACCGGTAACGCCCGGCACTCCAAAATGGAACAGCACCACAGCGAGTACGGCGATAGCGCGCAGGCCATCGATGTCCCGTCGGTAAGCAAGAACACTCATAAAAACCCATGCCAGTCTGATACGAAACGGGATGAGCGCAGCTTCGCTCACCTTTTTTGTTTCTTAACTGACACTTATGCTGCTCAAACCTCCCTTTTTTGACGCAAAAAAAATGGCGCCCCGCGGGACGCCACTTTTTGGACCGAAAACGTGGTGTTACTTACGTTTCATCGACAGGAAGAACTCGTCGTTGGTCTTGGTGGTTTTCAGCTTGTCGACCAGGAACTCGATAGCCGCTACTTCATCCATCGGGTGCAGCAGCTTGCGCAGGATCCACATGCGCTGCAGTTCGTCGTCGGCAGTCAGCAACTCTTCACGGCGGGTGCCGGAACGGTTGATGTTGATGGCCGGGAACACACGTTTTTCCGCGATGCGACGGTCCAGGGGCAGTTCCATGTTGCCGGTACCCTTGAACTCTTCGTAGATCACTTCGTCCATCTTCGAACCGGTTTCAACCAGTGCGGTGGCGATGATGGTCAGCGAGCCGCCTTCTTCGATGTTCCGCGCAGCACCGAAGAAACGCTTCGGTTTCTCCAGGGCGTGGGCATCGACACCACCGGTGAGTACCTTGCCGGAGCTCGGGATCACGGTGTTGTAGGCACGGGCCAGACGGGTGATGGAGTCGAGCAGGATCACCACGTCTTTCTTGTGCTCGACCAGGCGCTTGGCCTTCTCGATCACCATTTCGGCAACCTGTACGTGACGGGTTGGCGGCTCGTCGAACGTCGAGGCAACCACTTCGCCGCGCACGGTGCGCTGCATTTCGGTCACTTCTTCCGGACGCTCATCGATCAACAGCACGATCAGGTGAACTTCCGGGTTGTTGCGCGCGATGTTCGCCGCGATGTTCTGCAGCATGATCGTTTTACCGGCCTTCGGCGGAGCGACGATCAGGCCACGCTGGCCTTTACCGATCGGGGCGCACAGGTCAATCACACGACCGGTCAAGTCTTCGGTGGAACCGTTGCCGGCTTCCATCTTCATGCGCACGTTCGGGAACAGCGGGGTCAGGTTCTCGAAGAGAATCTTGTTTTTCGCGTTCTCCGGGCGATCGAAGTTGATCGTGTCGACCTTGAGCAGGGCGAAATAACGCTCGCCTTCCTTCGGCGGGCGGATCTTGCCAACGATGGTGTCACCGGTGCGCAAGTTGAAACGGCGGATCTGGCTCGGCGAGACGTAGATATCGTCCGGGCCGGCGAGATAGGAGGCGTCTGCAGAGCGGAGGAAGCCGAAGCCGTCCTGGAGAATCTCCAGCACGCCATCACCGGAGATTTCCTCGCCGCTTTTCGCGTGCTTTTTCAGCAGGGAGAAAATCACGTCCTGCTTGCGCGAACGGGCCATATTTTCTATGCCCATTTCTTCGGCCAGTTGAAGCAGGTCGGTAATCGGCTTTTGCTTGAGTTCAGTCAGATTCATATAGGAATGACGTAATCATTTATGGAGGGGGGAAATTAAGCTTTTGGCTTAATGAGGCCGCGCCGCGGAGAAGGCGACAGGATCGCGTACTAATCGAAAAGGAGAGCGTCGGCGACGGCTTGCAGGGGGCAGTGGAGAAACCAGTGCGGGGCCGAATGTACCACCTGAGTTTCGGAGCGTCTAGCCCTGTTTCACGAAAAAGCCCCGCAATTTGCGGGGCTTTTTTGACGACGCTTAGATGTGCGCGTCGAGGAAAGCTTGCAACTGGGATTTCGACAGCGCGCCCACTTTGGTGGCTTCGACGTTGCCGTCCTTGAACAGCATCAGGGTCGGAATACCGCGTACGCCGTGCTTCGCCGGGGTTTCTGCGTTCTCGTCGATGTTCAGCTTGGCAATGGTCAGCTTGCCTTCGTAGGTGCTCGCAATGTCGTCCAGGACTGGAGCGATCATTTTGCAAGGGCCGCACCATTCAGCCCAGTAGTCAACCAGCACTGGACCAGCCGCCTTGATTACATCTGCCTCGAAGGACGCGTCGGTGACGTGCTTGATAAGATCGCTCATGGATGTCTCCGGATTGTAAGCAAAAAAAACGTGGCCCATCATAGCCGCCCTTCCCCCATTCAGGAAGCCGCCGCTGATTGAGTCTTGCTATGGCGCTGCATGAGTTTGGGTATAGCCCAACTCACGGCATGACGGGTGTCACAAAGGCGATTCCGGTGCGCAGGGCCGCATTGCGTACATGCTCCTGCATGCTTTTCTGCGCTGCCGGGCTGGCACGACGGGCCAGCGCGCGAAGGATCTTGCGGTGCTCCTGCCACGTTTCCATGGCCCGCTCCGGTCGGATGAACGGTAGTTTCTGGCTCTCCAGAAACACCTCGGCACTGGCGCTGAGGATGTTCACCATCGCCTGGTTGCCGCTGGCCAGCAGGATGCGCTGGTGGAATTCGAAGTCCAGCCGGGCCGCAGCCTCGAAATCACCCGCCTTGAGCACCGTACGCATAGCCGCCACATTCTCTTCCAGGCCATCCAGCTCATCGAGCGTCAGCGTCATCGCCGCCAACCCGGCGGCAAACCCCTCCAGGGCGTAGCGCAGTTGGAAAATATCCAGAGGCGTAGCCTGCGCCGCGAATGGCCAGGCAAAGCCCGGTGCGTCCTCCACCGCCTGCACGAAAACCCCCTTGCCCGGCTGCACACTGACCACCCCAAGGGCACTGAGAGACGACAGCGCCTCGCGCAATGACGCACGGCTTACCCCGAGCTGCGCCGCCAGGTCACGCTGGGACGGCAGCGCATCACCTGGGCCAAAACCGTGTTCCTTGATCAGTTTGCGGATGGCCTGCAAGGCCGCTTCCGGTACGGCTTGGGCGATGGAATTCATAAAAAACTCAAGGTTCCAGTCAACTGAGCGGCTAGTTGTAAAGCTATTCGAAGCTGGCGGCAAGCCACGCCCCAAAGGGGCTCGCGGGGTTTTGCCAGCGCTCGAAAAAGGTGCGCGAAGCTTCATCACTGTTCAGACCAGTAAGACCACCAAAACTCAATAAACGCCTGCCTCACAGACGATCCGGAGCACGCTGGCATGGGCTGTGCAATCACCCACCGCACAAGCCCAGTCCAGAACCTTCCTTCGCCTTTCTCGGAGAGTCGCCATGACCAAACGTTGCTGCGCCCTGCTATCCGCTCTATTCGCCAGCCTGATGCTGAGCCAGGCACCTGCCGCCCAGGCCAATGGTCTGGACGATATCATCGCCCGCGGCACCCTCAAGGTCGCCGTGCCCCAGGACTTCCCACCGTTCGGCTCGGTGGGCCCGGACATGAAGCCCCGCGGCCTGGACATCGACACCGCCAAGCTGCTGGCCGATCAGCTCAAGGTCAAGCTGGAACTGACCCCGGTCAACAGCACCAACCGCATTCCGTTCCTCACCACCGGCAAGGTCGACCTGGTGATTTCCAGCCTGGGCAAGAACGCCGAGCGGGAAAAAGTCATCGACTTTTCCCGAGCCTACGCCCCGTTCTACCTGGCAGTCTTCGGTCCGCCTGAAGCCGCCATCAGTTCGACCGACGACCTCAAGGGCAAGACCATCAGCGTGACCCGTGGCGCCATCGAAGACATCGAGCTGACCGCCGTGGCACCCAAGGAAGCCACCATCAAACGTTTCGAAGACAACAATTCCACCATCGCCGCCTACCTGGCCGGCCAGGTCGACCTGATCGCCAGCGGCAACGTGGTGATGGTAGCGATCAGCGAGCGCAACCCCAAACGCGTTCCGGCGTTGAAAGTGAAGCTCAAGGATTCGCCGGTGTACGTAGGGGTGAACAAGAACGAGCCGGCGCTGCTGGAGAAGGTCAATCAGATCCTGGTCGCGGCCAAGGCCGATGGCAGCCTGGAAAAGAACGCAATGCAATGGCTTAAAGAGCCGCTGCCCGCTGGCCTTTGAGCGACGGAGCTGACCTATGGCGTATCAATTTGACTTTGTGCCGGTGCTGGCCAATACCGACCTGCTGCTGCGTGGCGCGCTGTTCACTCTCGAGCTCACGGCCATCGGCGCGATCCTCGGCGTAGCGCTGGGCACCGTCGGTGCCGTGGTGCGGGCCTGGAAGATCCAGCCGTTCGCCTGGTGCTTCGGTGTCTATGTCGAGTTGATCCGCAACACCCCATTTCTGGTGCAGTTGTTCTTCATCTTCTTCGGCCTGCCGTCCCTGGGGCTGAAGATCACCGAATGGCAAGCCGCCGTGCTGGCAATGGTGATCAACCTGGGCGCCTACTCCACAGAAATCATTCGCGCCGGGATCCAGGCCATTCCTCAAGGGCAATTGGAGGCGGCAGCCGCACTGGCGATGACGCGCTTCGAGGCGTTCCGCCATGTGGTGTTGCTGCCCGCGCTGGGCAAGGTATGGCCCGCCCTGAGCAGTCAGATCATCATCGTGATGCTCGGTTCGGCGGTGTGTTCGCAGATCGCGACGGAAGAACTGAGCTTTGCCGCCAACTTCATTCAGTCGCGCAACTTCCGCGCGTTCGAAACCTACGCCCTGACCACCCTGGTGTACCTGTGCATGGCGTTGATGATTCGCCAGTTGCTCAACTGGGTCGGCCAGCGTTTTGTGATGAGGAATGGCCGATGAGTGATTTTTCGTTCTGGGACATCGTGCGCAACCTGGCAACCGGGCTGCAATGGACCCTGCTGCTGTCAGTGGTTGCCTTTGTGGGGGGCGGTGTGATCGGTTTGCTGGTGATGACGATGCGCATCAGCCGCAAGACGTTCCCGCGCAACATCGCCCGCACCTATATCGAACTGTTCCAGGGCACACCGCTATTGATGCAACTGTTCCTGGTATTTTTCGGTATCGCCCTGCTCGGCGTGGATATTTCGCCGTGGCTGGCCGCCGCAATCGCCCTGACCCTGTTCACCAGCGCCTACCTCGCCGAAATCTGGCGCGGCTGCGTAGAGGCCATCGCTCACGGGCAATGGGAGGCCTCGGCCAGCCTGGCGCTCAACCCGCTTGAGCAACTGCGCTACGTGATTTTGCCCCAGGCCCTGCGCATCGCCGTGGCACCCACCGTCGGCTTCTCGGTGCAAGTGGTCAAAGGCACGGCGGTCACCTCGATCATCGGCTTCACCGAACTGACCAAGACCGGCGGCATGCTCGCCAACGCCACCTTCGAGCCCTTCATGGTCTACGGCCTGGTGGCCCTTGGTTACTTTTTGCTCTGTTACCCCTTGTCCCTCAGTGCGCGCTACCTGGAAAGGAGACTGCATGCCTCTGCTTAGAATTTCCGCCCTGCATAAGTATTACGGCGATCACCACGTACTCAAGGGCATCGACCTGACGGTGGATGAAGGCCAGGTGGTGGCGATCATCGGCCGTAGCGGCTCGGGCAAGTCCACCTTGCTGCGTACCCTCAATGGCCTGGAATCGATCAACGATGGCGTGATCGAAGTCGACGGTGAATACCTCGACGCCGCCCGCGCCGATCTGCGCAGCCTGCGGCAGAAAGTCGGCATGGTGTTCCAGCAGTTCAACCTGTTCCCGCACCTGACGGTGGGCGAAAACGTGATGCTCGCGCCACAAGTCGTGCAGAAAATCCCCAAGGCCAAGGCTGCCCAACTGGCCAGGCAGATGCTGGAGCGGGTCGGACTGGGGGAAAAGTTCGACGCCTTCCCCGATCGCCTGTCCGGCGGCCAGCAGCAACGGGTGGCGATCGCCCGCGCGCTGGCCATGTCGCCCAAGGTACTGCTGTGCGACGAGATCACCTCGGCCCTGGACCCGGAGCTGGTCAACGAAGTGCTCAGCGTGGTGCGCCAACTGGCCAAGGACGGCATGACCCTGATCATGGTGACCCACGAAATGCGCTTTGCCCGGGAAGTGGGGGACAAACTGGTGTTCATGCACCAGGGCAAGGTGCACGAAGTCGGCGACCCCAAGGTGCTGTTCGCCAACCCGCGGACGCCTGAATTCGCCAACTTCATCGGCTCGGTGGAACAGCCGGAGTAACCAGTTCGAAACTGCCCTGGCCCTCCAGTAACGTCTGGCTGCGTACCTGCAGGGCGTGTGAGGGCAGGTCGGTATCGATATCGATCTGGGCCGTCAGTCGTCGGCCCATGCTCTGGGCCATCAAGGTATGGCCCGGCAGCAGTTGCCCAATGGCAGATTCACCGGGCAAGCCCCGTTCGCGCCACTGGACAGCCAGCCCATCAACCCTGGCCTGCTTGAGGCGCAGACGGAAACGCCCCTCGCGCCCGAACCGGAAGCCCTGCCCGTCACTCGCCACACCATTGAAACGCACCATCATCGGCGAAGGCTCGTCACACTGGACATTCAAGTGCAGTGTGCGAGTACCCAGCGTCACCCGCGAACGCTCATCGAAAGGCTCTCGGCGAATCACACCGTAATCCACTCGCGGCTGGGTAATCGACAGCTGACAGTTATCGGCCCTGGCTCCCTGAGCGGTCATACCCAACCAGAGCAAAAATCCAACCGAAGCACGCTTAAAGGGCATGGCACACCGCCGATGTGGTTGCGTAGAGTTTGTCATTGTCAGGCTCAACCCCGGCATCGAGGTGCAGCAGACAAGCGGAGGAGTCCGGCAGCGACACCCGCAGTTTCTGTGGCTCACTGACGTCGCTGAGGAAAATCATGCCGTCCCCCACCACGCTGGTCAGAAAGCGTTTGTCGTCGCCAAACACCGAAGCGCCCTGAGGCAATGGCCGACCCTGGACATCCTTGACCTGGACCAACAGCCGACGCACCTTCAACACTTCGAAATTCACCGTGCTGACGGCCCCCCTGCCCACCTTGAGCACCCGGGTACCGTTCTTCAGGTCAACGCGCTTGGGTAACGACCGGGTCTGCACTTCGACACGGCTACTGGCATAGGCCGGCATGCCGGCGATCACCGCCTGCCCACGGTAGTCGGTCCATACCGGCCCCTGGGGCGTATCGACCCTGGCCGAGCCGATGTCGCCCACCGACACGATGCCGAACGTGTCCTGCACGGCATAGGGCGAAAACGTCACGCCACGTTCATGTGCCACCACCCCACCGCGCAGTTGCCCCGAATAGCTGGAGCCCTGAGCGTCCTGACTGACACCGAGGCCGACTTGGGTATACCGCGGCATCACATTCAGTTGCCCGCGCACCGACTGTTCCCGCGCGGTGATATCCCGCTCGGTGCCCACCTCATAATTCACGTAATCGTTGACCCGTTCACTGAGCGCCGTGCCCGCATTGAGCTGCCGGCCACGACGGCTTCCATAGCTGGTGACACGCCGGTCGTCGCCCAGAGGCACGCTGACCTGCAAGCGCAAGGAAAGACCGTCGTCCATAGCCGCATCCCGCCGTCGGTTGGCTGCAGCCGCCTCACGGCTTACACGCTTGCCGCCCACCTGGGAGTCGACGATCAACGCCACATCCACGCCACCGAACGACTGATTCCAGGAGGCGTAGACGTGCTCCGTAGATCGTCCGTCGAACTGGGCGCTGCGGGTGTAGCCCACAGAGAAACCGCCGATCGCGGGGTCGACCCAGCTCATGCCCGCCGTGTACTGGTTTTTAAAACGCGACGCCAGGTCGTCGACCTTGAGTGGCTGACCGGCTTCAAGCACCTCTCGATAGCCCCGGGTCTGGGTGGTTGCGCTCAAATTGACGTCTACGTTGGCGTAGACCGGGCTGCTCACGGACAACGTGTGGCGCCCCCCGGACACTGCGTTGCGGCTATCTCGCGAGAAGTTCTGGCGCGCGCCCACCGTCACCCGCTGAAAAAACACGCTGCCCAGGCTGCTGCCCGCCGCCCAATAGTCCTCGGCGCCCAGCAATCCCAGGCCCAGCGATGTGTTGCGCCCCAACCCCCAGGTGCCGCTGCCCATGGCGAACAGTGGCGTTTGACTCTGATCAGTGGAAACCTCCCGCACCTTGCCCGCCGACACGTAGTAACCGGGGGCGGCCGGCGCGGCGCCACTGAACGACGCCGCCGGCACGGTGAAGCTGCGCTTGGCCCCCCTCACGTCAATCACGCTCACCTCGAGGTCACTGGTGCCATTGAGCAGCGAAAGTCCGGTCAGCCTGAAGGGCCCTTCAGGCACCAGGGTGCTATGAATCAACACCCCGGCCTGGCGCACTTCGATCCGCGACTGACTCTGGGCCAGCCCTTCGACCACCACCGCGTTGTCGCCTACCGGGCCACGTGACTGCCCGTCCGGAGACAGTTGGAAACCCGAAAACTGCACCCCGCCAAACACCGGGCTGCCGCTGGAAAGCTGCCCCGCCTGAAAGGTCGACTGCAACACGGCCACATCCCGCTGGGCATAGGCATACAGGTGCTCGGTGCGGGACTGGCCGTTGTCGGATACATAGAACTGGCGACTGCGCACAATCCAGTCACCCAGGTTGAAACCGGCTTCGGTATACGCCGACATGAATCGGCTGGGGCCGCTTCTGGAACGGCTGTCAAAACCCAGCACATCGTAATTGAACAAGGCTGCCGAACCGCCCCTGGAAAAGTTGCCGGCGGCCCACTCCGGTTCACGCAACGATTGCGTGGGCACCACCAGTGCAACCTCGTCGGTGCCGGGACGCAACCTCACCATCGTCGTTGGGAAGGCACCCAGGAAGTCATGGCAGGCCTGCTCCGGCGCGGCCACCTCACGGATGACCCTCGCAGGTTTGACCAACCCGGCCTTCTCCAGTAACCCGGGGGTAAAACAGAGCTGCCCTTGTGCGTCGAATCGCGCATCCACCAGCCCCAGCGGATTGCCATTGACCCGCAACCCCACCACCTGGACGCCTTCGCGAAAACGCGCCGCGCTGCGAAAGTAGTCTGAAACCTTCGGATCTATGCCATGGGTGGTCAGGGCCGCCAGGTCGAAGCCCTCTCCCAACTCCAGTGCCGGCACGGGGCCAGGCAGACCGCACAGGGTCGCAAGCCCCACCAACAGCGTGGGCCGACGAGCAGCGGCACCGATCCCGGACGGACGTCTGGTCGTTGTCATAAGTCGATCAACCCTCGACGGCATTGACCGGCGCCCGGTAATGATCAACCGAAAATCCATAGACCGTGGCAGGCTGTATCTCGACCTCGTTCACGCCGTCCAGGCGCCCCTCGACTTTCGCCGTCAGGGTCTCACCCGGCAGGATGTAGGTACGCGGCAAGGTGGCCAGGTTCATTCGTGGAAGCAGTTGCACCTCCAGCGCCAGGCGCACCACATAAGCACTGTCGTTGTGGACGCGCAGATGCTCGCCCACGCGCTTCCACTGCAACAGCTCCCAGGGTGAAGCGTGCCGGGGCAGGCCCTGGGGGTGCAGGATAAGAGGCAGGTTCTGCCTCAGGGTGATACCGATGGTCGCACCGCCTGCCGCACGTGCCTGCGGAATCCCCTCAAAGGACACGCGTTTGAGGCGCTGGGTCTTGAGCGGCGCCTTCAGCGTACCGATGAAGCGGATCAACTGGGTCTCGCCCGGCTCCACACGGGAGACAGGCGGCGTGACGACCAGCAGGGGCTCCGGATCCTCCGGTACGTTCTCGACCACGGCGTGAAGCAGCGCAGGATTGGTATCGGTGTTCTGCACATTGAGAGTGGCTTCGCCTTCTTCCTCATAGAGCATGACCAACGTGGTTTCGGGTCGCATACCGTCCGCCAGCACCATCATTGAAAAACAAACACACACACTTGCACTTAACAGCCGTGCCTTGTTAGTTATTGAAAGACCACGCACTTGGTTTCCCCGCTGCTATTTAAGCGGATAGCAGATAATTAAAACGTCCACATAAAAACGGTCGACAAGAACGCATCGATCTATTTGCCGACCGTATCAAGTTACTTAGAGATAACTGAGTACCAGTGTGGCGCGACCATCAATGGACACGTCGCGACTCAAGTCCAGGTCCTGGGCTTTATTGATAACGGCCTTCACGGCGATAGTGCCGGTCATCAGGGCAATCGATGCCGGGGTGATCGCCGCACCGTTGCGCCACGAGTACTGGCTGGGCGCCTGGGCGACCTTGCCATCGCTGGTCTGCCAGGCGCCGGTGCCCACGCGCATGATGGGGTTGAGTACCACGCCCGAGGACCTCAAATCCTTGAGGGTGATCGAATAGCCGCCGGTACGACGGGTGCCCACAGTACCCAGGCCGTAGTTCTGGGCTTCGCTGAAGCCGGCGCCAAGAATCCCCGTGACCTTACTGCCCGCCTGCAAGTCGGTAAAGGCCAGGCCGAACTTGGCAGGTGTGGTGCCGCAATTGACACTCAGGGTAGTGCTTCGCTCTTCGCGGGGGTTGAATGCGGTTTGGGACAACTCACCGGAACGTATGACGCCATAATCGATGACACCGCTGCCTGCCAGGCTGAGGTTGCAGGAGGCGGGAGTGATCGTTCCCCGAACTACCAGCTGGGCACTGGTAGTGGCCTGTGCGCCCAGCGCGACAGCCAGGCAAGCGATACCGAGGGTCGATCCAATTAGTTTCTTCATAATTAACCTGTCACTGAAAGTTATCAGGCGCCTTTAATTATCATCCCGGAGTTTCCGAAACATAAATAAATAACACCACGGCATCATTGCCGAGTGACAGTCTGTCGCTTTGGCACTTCACTACAAAATCAGACAACACGTTAGTTGGCGTGGGAGCGGTAAAAATACACCGTCATCTGAACCCGGAGCGACAGTAGTCTTAAATAAAAAAATGAATAGAACAGTCGCCTAAAACCTGTAGGCCAAATCAGATTTGTCTTAACAACGGGGTACAGTTAAAGCCTCCTATAGCTCTGTCAGAAATCCCGACAAAAAGACCGAAAGACAACCTACATTTCCTACAGCAATCCCCTTCAGGCCGATTCAGAAAAATTCCCGAAGCACAACGCGTTGGCGTTGGCGGTCGATCGTGGCACGATGGCAAGGTTATCGACCGAGACCCCCAAACCATGCCGCAATCCCAAGCCAAGAATCTGTCCCTGATCGCCGCCATCGACCTGGGCTCCAACAGCTTTCACATGGTCGTGGCCAAGGCCCAGAACGGTGAGATCCGCATCCTTGAGCGGCTCGGCGAGAAAGTGCAACTGGCTGCTGGGATCGACGACGAGCGCCAGCTCAACGAAGAATCCATGCAACGCGGGCTCGATTGCCTCAAGCGTTTTGCCCAACTGATCAACGGCATGCCCTTGGGCGCCGTGCGAATCGTCGGCACCAACGCCCTGCGCGAAGCACGCAACCGCGGCGAATTCATCCGCCGCGCCGAAGAGATTCTGGGGCACCCGGTAGAAGTCATCTCCGGCCGTGAAGAAGCGCGCCTGATCTACCTCGGCGTGTCCCACACCCTGGCCGATACCCCCGGCAAACGCCTGGTGGCCGACATCGGCGGCGGCAGTACCGAATTCATCATCGGCCAGCGCTTCGAACCGCTATTGCGGGAAAGCCTGCAGATGGGCTGCGTCAGCTACACCCAGCGCTATTTCAAGGACGGCAAGATCACCCCGGCGCGTTACGCCCAGGCCTACACGGCGGCGCGGCTGGAGATCATGAGCATCGAACACGCGCTGCATCGCCTGACCTGGGATGAAGCGATCGGCTCATCCGGCACCATCCGCGCCATTGGCCTGGCACTCAAGGCCGGAGGTCACGGCGGTGGCGAAGTGAACGCCGAAGGCCTGGCCTGGCTCAAGCGCAAGCTGTTCAAGCTGGGCGATGCCGAGAAAATCGACTTCGAAGGCATCAAGCCCGACCGCCGTACTATTTTCCCGGCGGGCCTGGCGATCCTCGAAGCCATCTTCGACGCACTCGAGCTGCAACGCATGGACCACTGCGACGGCGCCCTGCGCGAAGGCGTGCTGTATGACCTGCTGGGCCGTCATCACCACGAAGACGTACGCGAGCGCACGCTCACGTCATTGATGGAGCGCTACCACGTCGACCTGGAACAGGCCGCCCGGGTCGAGCGCAAAGCCCTGCACGCCTTCGACCAGGTGGCCGAAGACTGGGAACTGGAAGACGGCGTATGGCGCGAGCTGCTGGGTTGGGCCGCCAAGGTGCATGAAGTGGGCCTGGACATCGCCCACTACCATTACCACAAGCATGGCGCCTACCTGATCGAGCACTCCGACCTGGCCGGTTTCTCCCGTGAAGACCAACAAATGCTCGCGCTGCTGGTGCGCGGCCATCGCCGTAACATCCCCAAGGACAAATTCGCGGAGTTCGGTGACGAAGGCATCAAGCTGATTCGCCTGTGCGTGCTGCTGCGCTTTGCGATCCTGTTCCACCATATCCGTGGCACCCAACAGATGCCCCAGGTGGCCCTGCGCGCCGACGGTGACAGCCTGGACGTGGTCTTCCCGACCGGCTGGCTGGATGAAAACCAGCTGACCCAGGCAGACTTTGCCCAGGAAGCCGAGTGGCTGACACGGGTGGGGTTCAGCCTGAACCTGCGGTAACGCGAGCCAGAGAACCCTGTAAAAACAAATGTGGGAGCGGGCTTGCCCGCGATGGCGGTGGATCAGTCAGCTGATGGGTTGACTGACACTCCCTCATCGCGGGCAAGCCCGCTCCCACATTGATTTGGGTGAACCTTGATTAGTTCACCGCCAGAATCGGGCTACCCAGCTTCTCCAGCAACGTCGCCTGCGCACTGCGCGGGTTCTGATTGCCGGTTGGCGTGTTGCGCACGTAGCGACCGTCAGACTGCAGGCTCCAGCTGTGCGTGTTATCGGTCAGATAACTTTCCAGCTCTTTCTTCACCCGCAGGATCAGTTTCTTGCCTTCCACCGGGAAGCAGGTCTCCACACGCTTGTCGAGGTTGCGCTCCATCCAGTCGGCGCTGGAGAGGAACATCTGCTCTTCGCCACCGTTGAGGAAGTAGAACACCCGCGTGTGCTCCAGGAAGCGACCGATGATCGAACGCACATGGATGTTGTGCGACACCCCGGCAATGCCTGGCCGCAGGCAGCACATGCCGCGCACCACCAGATCGATGCGCACGCCGGACTGGCTGGCCTTGTACAGCGCGCGGATGATCTTCGGATCGGTCAGCGAGTTGAACTTGGCGATGATGTGCGCCGGTTTCCCGTCGAGGGCGAACTGGGTCTCGCGGGCAATCATGTCGAGCATGCCCTTCTTGAGCGTGAACGGTGCGTGCAACAGCTTCTTCATGCGCAAGGTCTTGCCCATGCCGATCAACTGGCTGAACAACTTGCCGACGTCTTCGCACAGGGCATCGTCGGAGGTCAGCAGGCTGTAGTCGGTGTAGAGCTTGGCGTTGCCAGCATGGTAGTTGCCGGTACCCAGGTGGGCGTAACGTACGATCTCGCCGGCTTCACGGCGCAGGATCAGCATCATCTTGGCGTGGGTCTTGAAGCCGACCACACCGTAGATCACTACCGCGCCGGCCGCTTGCAGGCGGCTGGCCAGTTGCAGGTTCGACTCTTCGTCGAAGCGTGCACGCAGCTCGATCACCGCTGTGACTTCCTTGCCGTTACGCGCGGCATCGACCAGGGCATCGACGATTTCCGAGTTGGCGCCGGAACGGTACAGGGTCTGGCGTACGGCCAATACGTGCGGGTCCTTGGCAGCCTGGCGCAGCAGGTCGACCACCGGGGTGAAGGACTCGAATGGGTGCAGCAGCAGGATGTCCTGTTTGCTGACCACACTGAAAATGTTCTCGCTGTTCTGCAGCAGTTTCGGGATTTGCGGAGTGAACGGCTTGTATTGCAGCTCCGGGTGGCTGTCCAGACCGGTGATGCTGAACAGGCGCGTGAGGTTCACCGGGCCATTGACCTGGTACAGCTCGGTCTCGCCCAGGTTGAACTGCTTGAGCAGGTAATCCGACAAGTGTTTCGGGCAGGTGTCGGCCACTTCCAGGCGTACCGCGTCGCCATAACGCCGCGAGAACAGCTCACCGCGCAGCGCGCGGGCCAGGTCTTCGACGTCTTCGGAGTCCAGCGCCAGGTCGGCGTTACGGGTCAGGCGGAACTGGTAGCAGCCCTTGACCTTCATGCCCTGGAACAGATCGTCCGCATGGGCATGGATCATCGATGACAGGAATACATAGTTGTCGCCAGCCCCACCCACCTCTTCCGGTACCTTGATGATCCGTGGCAGCAAGCGTGGCGCCGGGATGATCGCCAGGCCGGAATCGCGACCGAAGGCGTCGATACCTTCCAGTTCCACGATGAAGTTCAGGCTCTTGTTCACCAGCAACGGGAACGGGTGCGTCGGGTCGAGGCCGATCGGCGTGATGATCGGCGCGATTTCGTCGCGGAAGTAGCGACGTACCCAGGTCTTGATCTTGGTGGTCCAGTGGCGACGACGGATAAAGCGAACCTGATGTTTTTCCAGCTCCGGCAGCAGGATGTCGTTGAGGATCGCGTACTGGCGGTCCACCTGGCCATGTACCAGCTCGCTGATGCGCGCCAGGGCCTGGTGCGGTTGCAGGCCGTCGGCGCCAGCCTGTTCACGGGCAAAGGTGATCTGCTTCTTGAGGCCGGCCACGCGGATCTCGAAGAACTCGTCCAGGTTGCTGGAGAAGATCAGCAGGAACTTCAACCGCTCCAGCAACGGGTAGGACTCATCCAGCGCCTGTTCCAGCACGCGGATGTTGAATTGCAGTTGTGACAGCTCGCGGTGGATGTACAGGCTGCTGTCATCCAGGTTGGTCACCGCGATCACGGGAGCCGGCGCAGGTGGCTCGGTCACCGCGACAGGCGGTGCCGGCTCCAGTTCCGGCGGGGTCTCGGTGACTTGTTCAACCACCGGGTGAGCGTCTTTTACGGCAACTTCGGAGAGTCCTTCGGTATTCATCGAGTGTTCCTGTGAGGGCTATTGTTGCTCTCTAAGCAATTGGGCGGCACGGACGGCAAAATAAGTCAGGATGCCATCAGCCCCGGCACGTTTAAAGGCAGTCAGGGATTCAAGGATCACCCCTTCACTCAACCATCCATTCTGTATTGCGGCCATGTGCATGGCGTATTCGCCGCTGACCTGATAAACGAAGGTCGGCACCTTGAATTCCTCTTTGACCCGGTAAAGGATGTCCAGGTACGGCATCCCGGGCTTGACCATCACCATGTCGGCGCCTTCAGCCAGATCGGCCGCTACTTCATGCAGGGCTTCCTGGCCGTTGGCCGGGTCCATCTGGTACGAGGCCTTGTTGGCCTTGCCCAGGTTCAGGGCCGAACCGACCGCATCGCGGAACGGGCCGTAATAGGCGCTGGCGTACTTGGCCGAGTAGGCCATGATGCGCACGTTGACGTGGCCGGCCAGCTCCAGGGCTTCGCGAATCGCCTGGACGCGACCGTCCATCATGTCCGACGGCGCGACCACCTGGGCACCCGCGTCGGCGTGGGACAAGGCCTGCTTGACCAGTGCATCGACGGTGATGTCGTTCTGAACATAGCCGTCTTCGTCGAGAATGCCATCCTGGCCGTGGGTGGTGAACGGGTCCAGCGCCACGTCGGTGATCACCCCCAGCTCCGGGAAACGCGCACGCAAGGCACGAGTGGCGCGCTGGGCGATCCCTTCCGGGTTCCAGGCTTCGGCAGCGTCGAAGGACTTGAGTTCAGGCGGCGTGTACGGGAACAACGCTAGCGCCGGAATCCCCAGCTCGACCCATTTAGCCGCCTCTTCAAGCAGCAGATCGATGGTCAAGCGCTCCACACCCGGCATCGAGGCCACGGCTTCCCGGCGGTTTTCACCGTCCAGTACAAAGACCGGCAGGATCAGATCGTTCGTCGTCAGAACGTTTTCACGCACCAGACGGCGAGAAAAATCATCACGACGATTGCGACGCAGGCGGGTGGCAGGGAACAGGCGATTGGCAGGGGTAAAGCTCACGACAGACTCCTGAGCCCGCATTTACGGGCGAGCGTTGCAGTTATAAGCGGCCATTATGACGAAGGAATTACAGTTGTGCTTACCGATGCGACCTGTAGTCGCATTCGTCGTTTATGTAGGAATTGTTCACTTCGTGACACATCTCGATACTTTCATGAATGTTCGCGAAGGCGTAGGCTGCGCGTTCATTTCGCCAGCACCCAGACCATGCTTCAACAATTTCTGCATGACTTCGGCTACTTTGCGCTCTTCCTGGGCACCTTCTTCGAAGGCGAGACCATCCTGGTTCTCGCAGGCTTCCTGGCGTTCCGTGGGTACATGGATATCAACCTGGTGGTGGTCGTTGCCTTCTTCGGCAGCTATGCCGGCGACCAGCTCTGGTATTTCCTGGGACGCAAGCATGGCCGCAAACTGTTGGCGCGCAAGCCGCGCTGGCAGTTGATGGGTGATCGGGCACTGGAGCATATCCGCAAGCACCCGGATATCTGGGTACTGAGCTTCCGCTTCGTCTATGGGTTACGCACGGTGATGCCCGTGGCGATTGGCCTGTCAGGCTACCCGCCGGCGCGCTACCTGATCCTCAACGGTATCGGCGCGGCCATCTGGGCAGCGGCGCTGGGTGCGGCGGCCTACCATTTCGGCGCGGTGCTTGAAGGCATGCTGGGCAGCATCAAGCGGTACGAGCTGTGGGTGCTCGGCGCGCTGTTGGTGCTGGGCTTTGGCCTGTGGCTGCGCCGCCGGCTGAAGAACGCCCGTATCGCGCGCCAGGCCTGCGCTGACGCAAAAGCCCGGCTGGACGCAGTGCCCGCCCCCACTGATACGCCTAAGACGCCAGTCGAGTAAGGCGCCCCCGGCAACAGTAGAGGCCGATTATGCTGAGCAGACTGTAACTGGCCACCCCCAGCCAGCCCAACGGGCTGGCTGGCCAGAGCCCGACCAGCGGCGCCAGCCACACCAGCGGCACATTCAGCAGCAGCCGCATCAGCTCGGCCTTCAACGCCCACGGGCGATTCTCCAGGGCCACGCCCAGCACGAACAGCCCCAGCGCCATGACGCTCCACCCCAGCATCAACGCCGCCGTAGGCAACCCCTCGCCGAAATTCATCAGGTAACTGCCCAACCCCACGTACACCGCAAATTGCAGGGCGATATACACCTGCTGGCGCGCATCCAGCGGCACGTCGAACTTGCGGAACTGGCTCAGGTCCGGCTTGGCCAGCGGATACCTGGCCTTCACGTCGGCCGGGCGCCAGCCGGTGCGCATGAACCAGATGCGCACCTTGTCCCACCGGCTTTCGGTACGTCGCGCGTCACTCCACAACTGTGCATAAAACTGCAGGTTGGCCCACAGCGGGTTCCAACTGGCCAGTGGTGTGGTCACACCGAAAACCACCGGTTCGTTGTCGTCTTCTTCCTGGAAGGTGCCGAACAGCCGGTCCCAAAGAATGAACACCCCGCCGTAATTGCGATCCATGTAGAGAGCGTTCTGTGCATGGTGGGCCCGATGGTTGGACGGCGTGACGAAGAACCACTCGTACCAGCCGAGCTTCGGTACATGGCGGGTGTGCACCCAGAATTGATACAGCAAATTAAGCGAAGCCACGCTGATAAACACCACCAGCGGTACGCCCAATACGGCCAGCGGCAAGTAGAAGATCCAGCTCAGCAGAAAGCCGGTACTGGTCTGGCGCAAGGCGGTGCTGAGGTTGTAGTCCTCACTCTGGTGATGCACCGAATGGGCGGCCCACAGGATATTGCGTTCGTGGCCCATGCGATGCAGCCAGTAGTAACAGAAATCGTAGAAGACAAAGGCGAACACCCAGGTCCAGACGCTCTGGGCAGACAGCTCGATCAGCGCCAGGTGCTTGAGGGCAAAGGCATAGGTCAGCAGCCCCACGCCCTTGGTCAACAGCCCTGTGGTGGTGGACAGCACGCCGGTGCTGAGGCTGTTGATGGCGTCTGCCACCCGGTAGTTGCGCTCGCCGCGCCAACGGTCGGCCAGCAGCTCCACCACGATCAAGGCAATGAAAAACGGAACCGCGTAAGGCACGAAGTCCATGGTCTGGTCCGGTCTGTTTTTGTTACATCTAGATTAGGTCTAGCCGGGCGCGATCCCATTGGCAACAGGTGACAAATTAGTAGACATTTAACGCCAGACCCCAGGAGAAATGCCCATGAGCAAAAAGATTGCAGTGATCCTTTCCGGCTGTGGCGTATACGACGGCGCAGAGATCCACGAAAGCGTGATCACCCTGCTGCGCCTGGACCAGCGCGGCGCTCAGGTCCAATGCTTTGCCCCGAACATCGCCCAATTGCATGTGATCGACCACCTCACCGGTGAAGAGATGCCCGAGTCGCGCAATGTGCTGGTGGAGTCGGCCCGTATCGCCCGAGGTGATGTAAAAGACCTTCGCGAGGCCGACGCCAGCGACTTCGATGCGCTGATCGTGCCAGGCGGTTTCGGCGCGGCCAAGAACCTGTCGAATTTCGCCGTCGAAGGCGCTGGTTGCAGTGTCAACCCACAGCTATTGGAACTGGCCGAGGCGTTCGCCGAAGCCGGCAAACCCGTTGGATTGATCTGCATCTCGCCGGCCCTGGCCGCGAAGATCTACGGCCCGGGCGTGACCTGCACCATCGGCAACTGCGCCGACACGGCAGCGGCCCTCGACAAGATGGGGGCCACCCACCAGGAATGCGCGGTGGACGATATCGTCGAAGACAAGGCGCGCAAACTGGTGAGCACCCCGGCCTACATGCTCGGCAAGCGCATCAGCGAAGTGGCGTCAGGCATCAACAAACTCGTGGACCGGGTGCTGGAGCTGACCCACGAAAACGACTGACTCAGCCCAAACACGATCAATGCAGGAGCGGGCTTGCCCGCTCCACACTTAAGCTGTGACGCGGCGCTTCTCGGCCAAACGGCTGCGGCCATACAGCACCACAATCGCCAGGATCGCCACCGCCTGTGCACCCAATGAATAAGCGTCGGCGTGGATGCCCAGCCAATCAAAGTCAAAGAACGCCACTGGCCGCGTGCCGAAGATCCCCGCCTCTTGCAGCGCCTTCACGCCATGCCCGGCAAACACCACCGACAGCGCGCACAGCAGTGCCGCGTTGATGCCGAAGAACAGTGCCAGCGGCAGCTTCGCCGAACCGCGCAGGATCACCCAGGCCAGGCCCACCAACAGCACCAGCGCCGTGGCACCACCCGCCAGCACCGCGTTGTGCCCGGCCGGACCCGCTTGCAGCCACAGGGTTTCGTAGAACAGGATCACCTCAAACAGCTCGCGGTAAACCGAGAAGAACGCCAGCATCGCAAAGCCGAAACGCCCGCCACCGCCCACCAGGCTGCTCTTGATGTAGTCCTGCCAGGCAGCCGCATGGCGACGGTCGTGCATCCAGACACCGAGCCACAGCACCATCACACTGGCGAACAACGCCGTGCAGCCTTCGAGCAATTCGCGCTGGGCGCCGCTGACGTCAATCACATAGGCCGCCAGTGCCCAGGTCGCCAAACCGGCCAACAGCGCCAGGCCCCAGCCGGCGTTGACGCTGCGCACGGCCGATTGCTGGCCGGTGTTACGCAGGAACGCAAGGATCGCGGCCAAGACCAGAATGGCTTCCAGGCCTTCACGCAGCAAAATCAGCAAACCGGAGATGTAGCTCAGCGACCAGCTCAAGCCGTCGCTGCCCAGCAACCCGGCAGACTCGGTGAGCTTGCCTTTGGCCACGTCCAGGCGCTGCTGCACCTGTTCCACCGGCAACCCGTCCTGCAACGACTGCCGATAGGCCATCAGGGCCTTCTCGGTGTCCTTGCGCACGTTGGCGTCGACGTTATCCAGGGAACTCTCCACCAGCTCGAAGCCTTCGAGATAAGCAGCCACCGACAGGTCATACGCCTGTTCGTGATCGCCGTTGCGGAAAGCGGCGAGGCTCTTGTCCAGGGTGGTGGCGGTGTAGTCGAGCAACTGCGCCGGACCCCGCTTGACCTGCGGCGGTTGCGCACGCTGGGCGCGGAAGGTTGCGGCTGCGGCCGGACCGCTGGCCGCCAGCACTTCGTTGGGTGTCTGGCGAGCCAGGTCCGCCAGATTGAACGGCTGCTCGCTCTGCGCCGCCGCAGGGTCGGCGGTGAAACTGGCGATGTAAGTGGCCAGGTCCCAGCGCTGGCGGTCATCCAATTGGTCGGCGAAGGCCGGCATATCGGTGCCTTCAACGCCCAGGCCGAGGGTGTTGTAGATCGCGTAGAGGCTCAGGCGATCCAGGCGCACGGCATCGCGCAGGTTGGCCGGCGGCGGTGTCATGCCCACACCGGCAGGCCCGTCACCGGCACCGGTTGCGCCATGGCAAACCGAACAATGCTGCGCATACAACGGCGCGCCGCGGGTAGGGTCAGGCGTGATGGCCGGGGCCTGGCTCACCTCATAGGCCACCGCCAGTTGCGCGCCCAGCTGGCGAGCCTGACGGGCGACGGTTGCCCCTTCTTCATGGGCGCTGACCGCTGCCAGCAGTTCGTCGACGCCTTTTACCAGCCCCGCACGCTCCGGGCGCTCGGGCAACTGCGCCACCAGGCCTTGCAGCACCCCGAGAAACTCCACTTGTTCGCGGTATTCGGAGTCGTCGACCACCTTGCCCGCCTCCACCGTGGGCGGGTAGTCGGCGCCAATATAGTCCAGCAAATGCAGGGCTTGCGGGGCGCCCTCGGCGGTCGCGGCCAGCAAGTTGAAGCTGCACGACATCAGCGCCGGCAACATCAGCCAGGCGAGAAAACGAAAGGGGGCAGTCATGAATGAATCTCAAAGGGAAATACGAAGTAACACATTGTTGAGCCTTAACGGATTTGACTCAAGGCGTAAGTGATGAGGTGTTTGGAGGGAGGGGTATTTTTCGCGCAGGTGGGTGGGGCTGTTGGGCCCCACCCGGTTTTCGGCGGGCTTTACGCGGTGGCGCGGTGCAGGCTGGCGAGGAAGCCCGCCGCACCGACGAACAAGCCGGCAAATGTACGGTTCATGCGTTTTTGCTGTTTGGGTGTACGCAGCAGACGCAGAACTTTCGAGGCCAGCCCGGTGTAGCCGGCCATCACGATCATGTCGACGCAGATCATGGTCACACCCAGGATCAGGTACTGGATCAGCAACGGCGCGTGCGGGTCCACGAACTGCGGCAGTACCGCCAGCATGAACACCAGGGCCTTGGGATTGCTGGCATTGACCAGGAAGCCACGGAACATCATCGCCATCGGCTTGCCGATCGGGCGCACGGCGGCGTCGTCGGCCATGTCCATGGGCAAGGCACGCCATTGCTTGATGGCCAGGTACACCAGGTATGCCACGCCAAACCATTTGATCGCGTAGAACGCAGTCGATGATGCCGCCAGAATCGCGCCCAGCCCGCCGGCCACCACGGCAATCTGCATGGCCAGGCCCAGTTGCAGGCCGATCGCGTTCCAGTAGCCCCGCAGGAAACCGTACTGCAGGCCGCTGGACATCGAGGCGATGGCGCCTGCGCCGGGAGAAAGGGAGATGACCCAACTGGCCACGAAAAAGGCCAGCCATGTATCGAGTGCCATTACACACCTCAGAAGGGAGTTTGCCGTTGAGCCTTAAGCTAACTCCGCCGACCGAAGGCTGGCTATAGATTTTTACAAGATGTGAATGCTAGCGGTCGCCCGGAAACACGTGCGTTCCTGGCCAGCGCCGCACCGAACGCTGGAAGAACAGGCTGTTGGGCACCTGCACCATCGCGCTGTCGGTGCCGGCCTCTGCCACTTCGATCAGCGTGGTGTAGAGCAGGTTGATCGCCACGACCCGGCCCTTCACACCCGGTTTGTCGACGGTGTCCACCAGCTCGACAATGTCACCGAGCCGGAACGGCCCGACCGTGAAGATCAGGATGGCGCACAGCAGGTTGGACAACACCGACCACATGGCGAAGAACGCCACCGCCGCCACGGCAACGAAGCCCGACAGCGCGGTCCACAGCACCGTGGCGGATACGCCCAAGCGGCCCAACACGAAAATCAACGCACTGCCCATGATCAGCCAGCGCAAACCGCCGCGCAGGGGCATCAGCAACTGTGGCGGCAGCGGGTAGCGCTCGCCCAGGCGCGTCAGGCCTTTGGCGACAAAACGCTGGGCCAGGTAACCGGCCAGCAGGATCAGCAGAATTTGCACGCCGATCCATACAGGCTCGACCCACTGTGCCGGCAACGGCAGCTGCAACGCCTCCATCAGGACAGCGCCTCCAGCTCAGCTTGCAGGGTTTCCAGCAACTCGAGGGCCTCCATCCAGGCTTCCTCCAACTGGCCTTCGCGCACCTTGAGCCTGGCTTGTTCAGCCAACAGGTCGCGCAATTCATCCTTGCGGGACGCTTCGTACACAGCGCTGTCGCCCAGGCTGGTTTCGATACTGGCCAGGCGCGCGTGCACCTTGCCCAGCTCGGCCTCGAGCTTGTCGGCTTCGCGCTTGTGCGGCGCCAACTGCTGTCGCAGTGCAGCGGCAGCCTGGCGCTGGGCCTTCTTGTCGGTCTTGTCCGGGTTGACCGGCGTGTTGCTGACCGGCGCATTGCGCACGCGGTAGTCGGTCAGCCAACGCGCGTAGTCATCCAGATCGCCGTCGAACTCTTCGACCTTGCCATCCGCCACCAGCAGGAAATTGTCCGTGGTGCTCTTGAGCAGGTGACGATCGTGAGACACCACTAACACCGCACCGCTGAACTCTTGCAAGGCCATGGTCAGCGCCAGGCGCATTTCCAGGTCCAGGTGGTTGGTCGGTTCGTCGAGCAGCAGCAGGTTCGGACGGTCCCAGGCAATCAATGCCAGGGCCAGGCGGGCTTTCTCGCCGCCGGAAAAATTAAGCACCGGCTCATCGATACGCGCCCCCCGGAAGTCGAAACCACCGAGGAAGTCGCGCAAGGTCTGCTCGCGCTCGGTCGGCGCCAGGCGCTGCAAGTGCAGCAACGGGCTGGCCTTGGAGTCGAGGGAGTCCAGTTGATGCTGGGCGAAATAACCCACCACCGTGTTCTCGCCACGGGTCATGCGGCCGGACAGCGGCGAAAGCTCTCCCGACAGGTTCTTGATCAGCGTCGACTTGCCCGCGCCGTTGGGTCCGAGCAAACCAATGCGCGCACCCGGCGTGAGTTGCAGCTTGACCTTCTCCAGGATGGTTTTTTCGCCATACCCCAGGCGTGCGTCCGAAAGGTCCAGCAACGGGCTGGAGATCTTTACCGATTCGCGGAACACGAAGTCGAACGGCGAGTCGACATGGGCCGCCGACAACTCCTCCATGCGCTCCAACGCCTTGATGCGGCTCTGGGCCTGACGGGCCTTGGTGGCCTGGGCCTTGAAGCGGGCGATATAGCTTTCCATGTGCGCACGCTGCGCCTGCTGCTTCTCGTAGGCCTGTTGCTGCTGGGCCAGGCGTTCGGCACGGGCACGTTCGAACGCAGTGTAACCGCCACGGTAGAGGGTGATTTTCTGCTGTTCGACGTGGGCAATGTTGTCGACCACTGCGTCGAGGAAATCCCGGTCGTGGGAAATCAGCAGCAAGGTGCCCTGATAGCTCTTGAGGAAGTCTTCCAGCCACAGGATCGCATCGAGGTCCAGGTGGTTGGTCGGTTCGTCGAGCAACAGCAGGTCCGAAGGGCACATCAGCGCCTGAGCCAGGTTCAGGCGCATGCGCCAGCCGCCGGAGAAGTCGGCGACCGGGCGGTCCATCTGCTCGTTGGTGAAGCCAAGGCCGGCAAGCATCTTGCGCGCGCGCGCATCGGCGGTGTAGCCGTCGGCACTGTCGAGTTCCGCGTGCAGCCGCGCCAGGGCGGCGCCGTCCTGGGCATTCTCGGCCTCGGCCAGAGCGTGTTGTACCTGGCGCAGGTGCCGGTCGCCATCGAGTACGTAGTCGATGGCGATGCGGTCCAGGGTGTCGATCTCCTGGCGCATATGGGCGATGCGCCAGTCAGCCGGCAGCAGGCAGTCCCCGGAGTCCGGGGTCAGCTCGCCCAGCAACAGGGCGAACAAGGTGGATTTGCCGGCGCCGTTGGCACCGATCAGGCCGGCTTTGTGACCGGCGTGCAGGGTCAGCTCGGCACCTTCGAGAAGGCGTTGCGGGCCACGCTGTAATGTTAGGCTTTGAAGTCGGATCATAATGGCGGCGGAGTCTACCAGCTTCGTTGGCCGCTGGCTTGGGTGTGAATATGTGCGCTGACCTGTGGAGCTTTGCCCTTTCGACCTACACCCGCCCAGGGTGCGAAGCCGCCTGTCTGCAATGGCAGGCACAGGGCGCCGATGTCTGTCTTCTGCTGTGTGGCGCATGGCTGGAGCAGCGCAGGGTAGCGACAACACCAGAGCGCATACAGGCGCTGGAACAGATCGCCGGGCCTTGGCAAGCACACGTGATTGAGCCGTTGCGACAACTGCGCAAGCAATGGCGTGCCGAGGCGCAGCAAGATGAACAACTGGCGGCGTTACGGGAAGGGGTTAAAGCCCTGGAACTGGATGCCGAACGGCAATTGCTGGAACGATTGGAAGCGCTGGCGCTGGACTGGCCGACCGCAGAGCAGGATCAACCGCAGTGGCTTGAAGGGCTGACGACGCAAGTCGCCAACCTTGATCACGACGCGCTGCAGCAGCTGCGCGCCGTGATCACCGGCACTTAGGAAGCGCTGGTTGGTGTGGTGCTGGAGGCTGCCGGTGCAGGCGTGCTGCTGGCCGGAGCAGTTGGAACGGTGGAAGCTGCCGGAGTAGCGGAAGCGACCGGAGCGGCTGGCTTGGCCGGTGCTGGTTTTACAGCAGCAGGTTTGGCGGCTGGCTTGGCAGCGGGTTTCGCAGCAGCAGGTTTAGCCGCTGGCTTGGCAGCTGGTTTTGCAGCAGCAGGTTTAGCCGCTGGCTTGGCAGCAGGTTTCGCAGCAGCAGGTTTAGCCACTGGCTTGGCGGCTGGTTTCGCAGCAGCAGGTTTAGCCGCTGGCTTGGCAGCGGGTTTCGCAGCAGCAGGTTTAGCCGCTGGCTTGGCGGCTGGTTTCGCAGCAGCAGGTTTAGCCGCTGGCTTGGCAGCTGGTTTTGCAGCAGCAGGTTTAGCCGCTGGCTTGGCAGCAGGTTTCGCAGCAGCAGGTTTAGCCACTGGCTTGGCGGCTGGTTTTGCAGCAGCAGATTTAGCCGCTGGCTTGGCAGCGGGTTTTGCAGCAGCGGTTTTAGCGGCTGGCTTGGCAGCGGGTTTCGCAGCAGCGGTTTTAGCGGCTGGCTTGGCAGCGGGTTTTGCAGCAGCGGTTTTGGCGGCTGGCTTGGCAGCGGGTTTTGCAGCAGCAGGTTTGGCGGCTGGCTTAGCGGCTGGCTTTTTCGCTGCGCTGGCGGCCACTGCTTTCGCCGGTGCGCGAGCGCTCAGTACCTTGGCTGCAGCTTCCTTCACACGACCAACGCCCTGGGCCAGTTTCAGGCTTTCCTGGGCATCTTTTTTGAGTTGGGAAATGTAGGTGCGGGTTTCGGCTTGGCGGCCCTTCAGGGCGTCCAGCAGATCCTCAAGTTCTTTGACAGCGTCTTTAGCTTTGGCTTGTGCCTTGGCTTTGCCGGCGCTGGCGGCGTCTTGCAGTTTGGTGCGGGACTTGTGCAGCTTCTCTTGCGCTTTACCGCGTTGTTTTTCCAGTTTGGCGAGCAATTTTTCTGCATCGGCCAAGGCTTGGGAACACGCGTTTTCCAGATGTTCGAGCAGGCTGCCCGAAAGTTGTTGGAGTAAGTGCAACGGGGTATTAACAGGCTTCTGTTTGGCCGACATGGTTTACCTCCTGGCTGACGTGGGTGCGGCTCATACTAGCCCTCTGCTCTTACCGCCGCTAGGGCATGTTGACAGTATCGTTTGCCTTGCGTTGCACCGTACGAAAATTCTTATCGATATAACGAAAATCTGCGGCACTTTTTACCCATTCACGCTGGCATAATCCGTCGCACTTTCGGCGGGAGAATGCCCATGTCGCGTTACCTTTTTCTCGTGCTCGGCCTGGCTGTTTCCATGGCCAATGCAGGCGAACAATCAACACCCAAACCCCCTGACCAGGATCAGCACGACCTCGCCTACAGCCTGGGCGCAAGCCTGGGTGAGCGCCTGCGCCAGGAGGTTCCCGACCTGCAGATCCAGGCGCTGGTCGACGGCCTCAAGCAAGCCTATCAAGGCAAGCCATTAGCCCTGGACAACGCACGCATCGAACAGATTCTTGCCCGTCACGAAGCACAAAATGAACAAGACGCACAGGCCCCTCATAGTGAAAAGGCACTCGCGGCCGAGCAACAATTTCTCACCAAAGAAAAAGCGCTGAAAGGCGTGCGCGAATTGGCCGATGGGATTCTGCTCACCGAACTGACACCCGGCACCGGCAACAAGCCGGCGGCCAGCGATCAGGTTCAGGTGAAATACGTGGGGCGTCTTCCCGATGGCAGTGTGTTTGACCAGAGCACACAGCCCCAATGGTTTCGCCTGGACAGTGTGATCAGTGGCTGGAGCAGTGCGTTGCAGCAGATGCCGGTGGGGGCGAAATGGCGCCTGGTGATTCCATCGGCCCAGGCTTATGGTGCCGACGGCGCCGGCGAGTTGATTCCACCCTATACGCCATTGATATTCGAGATCGAATTGCTCGGCACGCGTTCCTGAGGCAATAAAAAACGGCGCGCCATGCGCACCGTTTTTTGTATATCGCTATCGAGGATCAAGCCTGGGTAGCGGACTCTTCCTTGTGCGCGTTGTGCAGCACTTCGATCAGGCAGTCTTCAAGCTCGAAACGCTCGTGAAGCAGACCACCCAGCTCTTTGAATTTTTCAGCGACGCACTTGCCTTCATCGCACAGGTCGTTGAAGGCCAGCAGTTTCTCGGTAATCACATCGATGCGCGGGTAAATCGTTTCGGCCAACTCCAGACCACGCTGATCATCAAAGGCTTCGGCCTCTTTGGTCAGTTGCTCATAGACACCAAAATGGCCGGCTGACACGTAGTCCACCAACACACCGCAAAAATCCGTTAAAGGCTCACGGCTATCCGCCAGTGCCTCGGGCTTGGCGCCGAGAGCATCAAAGGCCCGAACCAGTTCGTGACGTGCCTTCAACCAGCTGTCGATCAGCTTGTGCACCCCACCCCAGCGTTCCTGAGCATTCTGACAACTTTCCAGCATGATGATCTCTCTTCCCTATAGGGGCGCTGCCGCCGATGCCCGCGCAACACTTCAAGGATAAAGCGTCAGCCGGACAAGGCCGCATCTGACAAACGGTTTCGATAACACGTGCGGGCCAGATTATGCCCGCATGACTATGGCTTCAAGGTACGCAGGAGAGAAAGTTCATACAAGTGTTTAATCCCCTCCTACACCTCGCGCCCTGCATTCAGGGCCTCATCAGGGGCAATCGTTGACCGAGCAGCAGCCGTGAAAACTGCATCCCCCCCAGCACCAGCATGGCCACGAAGAACAGCAGGCTCCATTCGGGCAGGCTCAGGTCGAACAACGTCCAATTGATTTCCACGCAGTCAACGGTGCCTTTGACCGTCAATTGCAGCGCTTGCCACAACGACAGGTTTTCAATCATGTAATGCAGGCTGGGCCAGCAGTCCCCTGCCTGATCGGCTGCCGCGTTTTGCAACAGCACCTGGCGCACGGCGGTAATCGCTCCGAACAGCGCACACATCATACTCGCCAGCCCGTAAAGGTAGGCGGTGGAGCGCTTGGGGTTATGAAGTGCGGCGACCAGATTGGTCAGCGTAAAGGCAGCCAACAGAGCCCGTTGCAACTGGCACAGGAAGCACGGCCGCAACGACGCACCGAACTCAAGGTAGAAGGAGGCACCCAAGGTCAGCGTACCCGCCAGGAACGCCAGGAAAAACAAGGAGCGTGAAGGGGCCAAAGACATGCTTTATCCGCACCGCGAAAGATAGGTCGCTACGGTAGAGGAAAGGCCGGACCGCTTTCAATACGCACCAGACCAGACTATTCCGCGAGAACGTCAGGATATCCCGTCAGAACGCGGACGACTTTACGGGAGCCTTCGTAGGAATTTACTGCAAACCCCATTAAACCCGGCATTCAGGCCGATCAAGAGGGCTGACGATCAGAATCATCTGAGCCAACCCTCGACACCTTCCTACTTCAGACGCGGGCAGGTACGGGCAGGGGCGATGCCAGCAGGCGGTTATCCAACAGACCCAGGCCCTCCTGGAACAACTGGTTGCTACGCTCAGTGTCCCCCATCTGGGCCAACAAACGCGCCAACTCTGCGCAGGCTTCAGGGTTGCGCTGCACCTGTAGGCTGCTTTCCAGGTAATCCCGCGCTTTGCCCCAGAGACTGTTCTGCAGGCACAAACGGCCCAGGGTCAGCAGCAAGCTGGCGTCGCCCGGATGATCTTTCAGCCAGCCTTCGGCGAACTTCAATTGCTTGGCTGAATCACTGCCACGCAATAGACCGTACAACCGGATCAGATGGCTGTCGTAGCCGCGCTTGATAGCGCCGCGCAGCACTTCCTCGGCCTTGGCTTCGGCGCCCAACTGACGCAGTTGTTCGGCGTAGGCCAGCACCAATTGCGGCTCTTGACGCTGGGCCGAGGTCAGTTGCTGCCAGGCCCGCTCCAAGGACTGCAAACCCGCCTCGCCCTGCTCTTCGCGCTGGGCTGCCAATGTGAGGTTTTCACCCCAGGCACGGCGCTCGAGCTCAGCCAGTTCGGACGCCGGCAAGACCTTGTCCTTGCGCAACTCCGGCATCAGCCGGATCACCGACGACCAGTCACTCCGCTGCTGGTGCAAGCGCTGTAACTGACGCAACACCTGGGCATTATGAGGATGGCGTTCGTGCATGGCCGACAGGGTGGTCAAGGCACCATCCGTGTCGCCACGGTCCAGTTGCAATTGCGCATGGCTCAACGCAACCGCCAGCTCTGCCTGGGGCTGACGCTCCAGCGCCCGCTCCAGCAAGCCGTCGGACTCTTCATACCGCCCCTGCTCGTTGGCGGCGCGCGCGGCGCCGAGGTAGTAGAGCAACGGTTGACGCTCGGCCTCTGCGGCGCGATGCAGGTGGCGTTCGGCGCTGGCCCAACGCCCTTCGGCGAGGTCCATCTGGCCTTGCTCGATCGCGATCTGTACGCGGCGGCTGCGGTTACGCCGCGACCAGGGGTTGACCACGCCACCGGAGGTGGTCACCAGGCCCAGCAGGACACGCAGCAGATAAACCGCCAGCCCGACCACGAATACCGCCACCAGCGAAGCCCACAGGCTCGACTCGTAATGCAGTACGTGGGGATAGGTAATCAGCACGTAGCCGGTGTGTTTCGAAATACCCACCGCCAGGGCCAGGGCGATTGCAATGGCCAGGACCAGGATCACATAGAAACGCTTCATCGGCTCTACTCCTGAGTCGCTGGCGCGCCTGCTGCCGCCTTGGCTTCACTGGCGGACAGATGACGACGGTCAAGGTAAGCCTGCACGGCGGCAAGACTCGCGGCCAGGTCCGGCGTCACCACCGAGACAGCCTTGGGCTCAAGCTCGGCGATCCGCGCCAGCATCGCCTTGCTTTGCGGGTTGTCCTGGTTGAAGTTGTCCTGCAAGACACTGCGTGCCTCACCCAGCGAGCGGCTGTATACCGCTGTCTCGCCATTGAGCGCGGCCCATTGCGCCTGCTCAAGCGCAAGGCTCAGGGCCAGGCGTACCTGATTCAGACCTTGACCTGCCAGCAGCGGGCGAATGTTGTCATCGGGGTTGAAGTCGATGCGGAAGTAGCGGGAAATCTGTTCCCACCACTGGCTCCAGCGGTTTTCCGTATCGGTGGTTGGCCGGCCCTCTGAAGCCGGTTCAGTCAATTGATACTCCGGTGCAATGGCCGCCAGTTGCACGACCTGATCACGCAACGCCGCCAATTGCAGGTACAGCCCGGTACGGTCCGGCTGCTCGGTGCTGCGCAACGCCACCAGGCTCTTGGCCAATTGCTCGCGGGCAGCGTATGCACCCGGATCGCTCTGCTCACGAAGGATCTCATCGGCACCCTGCACCAGCGCCTGGGCACTGTTGATGTCTTGCAGGGCAGACAAACGCAGGCTCGCCAGGCGGATCAGGTGTTCGGCTTCGGCCAGTCGCCAGTCCTGGCGACTGGCGCCGAGAACGGTCTCCAGGCGCTGGCTCAGGCGCTGCTGATCACCCTGCAACTGGGCGACCAGACGGCGGCGCTCTTCCAGCTCATCCGCACCCGGCAGTTGCGCCAGGCGGGCCGCCAGTTGCAACTGGCTTTGCTTCAGGGTCTGGGCCTGATCGTCCAGGGTCTGCACCTGGCCCGACTGCTGCTGGCTGTTCGCTTGCAGGGCACGGACCTGCCAGAGCCCCCATCCGCCGGCAGCAACGCCGGCAGCGCCGAGCAACAGGGCAACGATTGCCAGGCCATTGCCACGGCGTGGCGCAGTGACCGGTGTCTCGACCGGCACTTCGAGCGCCGGCTGAGCTTCATCTTTAGGCAAGGCTGTTTCGCTCACGTATCCGTCCTTTGCGTATCAGAGAGTGGGCGCGGTATGACTCCGCAGCGCCACTAACAACGCCGCGGCACTCGCACCACGACAATCCACAACTTTTTCGGCGCCGGCAGCCCGCGCCATCTCGAAGACTCGCGGGCTGGGCACGAACAGCGGCAGTTGCGCCACCTGTGGCCAATCAGAACCCGCCAGGGCCTGCAAGTGCAAGAAACCCTGCCCACTGCTGACCACCAGGCCGTTCAAGCGTTCCAACTGGATGCGCTGCGTCAGCACGCCAAAGGCGTAGGCCGGCAAAAAGCGCCGGTACAACTCCAGGTAGTCGACACTAGCACCTCTGTCGCGCAAACGCTCCGCCAGCAACTCGCGGCCACCCTCGCCGCGCAGGATCAACACCCGCGCGCCAGGCCGTGCGACAGCCTCGCGCAACGCCGGCAATTCAAGCAAAGCCTCGCTGTCGTCGCCAGTCTGGGGATAGTGAACATCGAGCCCATGCCCGGCCAATACCTGGCCAGTGGCGGCACCGACGCTGAACCACGGCAACCCCGACCAGATGCGGTCCAACCGGCGCACGGCCAGACGCGCAGCGGGCTTGCTGACCACGATCACAGCGCAGTAACGCCCCAGATCGCGAAAAATCGCCTGTTGCTCCGGCGTGACCGGTAGAGGCTCTGTCTCCAACAGGGGCAGGCTGCTGCTGAAAATACCGGCGTCGGACAACGACGCCGCCAGGGCAATCGACTCCTCGGCTGGCCGCGTCAGCAGCACGCGCCATTGGCTCACTGCGGACCGGCCTCGCCATACACTTTTTGCAGAATGGCGCCGGCGCCTTTTGCCAGCAACGCTTCGGCAACCTGAATTCCCAGGGCCGTGGCATTACGCTGCGGGCCACGGATTTCAGCGGTCAGCAACGTACCACCCTCAGGGTCTCCCACGAGGCCGCGCAACCAGAGATTGTCTCCCTCAAGCACCGCGTAACAGGCAATCGGCACCTGGCAACCACCGTTAAGGTGCTTGTTCAACGCACGCTCGGCGGTGACACGCACTTCGGTGTCATGGTGATCAAGGGGTTTGAGCAAGGCGTGGATCTCGGTGTCGGCGGTGCGGCATTCGATGCCGACTGCGCCCTGCCCACCGGCAGGCAGGCTGTCTTCGACACTGATGGCCGAGGTGATGCGGTCTGCGAAACCCAGGCGAATCAGGCCGGCCGCAGCCAGAATGATCGCGTCGTACTCGCCGGCATCCAGCTTGGCCAGACGGGTGTTGACGTTGCCACGCAGGAAGCGGATCTGCAGGTCCGGGCGACGGGTCAGCAGCTGTGCCTGGCGGCGCAGGCTCGACGTGCCAACGATACTGCCCGGCGGCAAGTCATCCAGGGACCCATGGCTGTTGGAAACAAAGGCATCACGCGGATCTTCACGCTCGCAGATGCAAAACAGGCCCAGGCCTTCAGGGAAGTCCATGGGCACATCTTTCATCGAATGCACGGCGATATCCGCTTCGTTTTCCAACAGGGCGGTTTCCAGCTCCTTGACGAACAACCCTTTGCCGCCGATCTTCGAGAGCGGCGAGTCCAGCAGCTTGTCGCCACGACTGACCATGGGCACCAGGGACACCTTGAGCCCCGGGTGAGCCTGCTCCAGGCGGGCTTTGACGTATTCGGCCTGCCACAAGGCCAGGGCGCTTTTACGGGTGGCAATGCGGATTTCGCGAGAGGACATGGATCGATCCGTACTGAATAGATACGGCGGATAATAACAGCTCAGGCAAACACGCTTTGATTTGAATCAGCAAGTGCGGGGCCTCCCTGGCCACGTCGCACCGGGATAGGAAATGCAGGCGCCGCCACAGCCCTTGGGCTAAAGCTGCTGCATCATTTTGCGCACACCGGCGACATGCCGTCGGCTGACGATCAGCGCATCACCGTTAAGCCCTTTCAGGAACAACTGAAAATGCCCCAATGGCGTGCGTTGCAGGCGCTCGATACGCTCGCGAGCCACCAGTGCATTGCGGTGAATACGCACGAAACGGTCGCCGAACTCGTCTTCAAGGGCCTTGAGCGGCTCGTCGAGCAGCACCTCACCCGCCTCATGGCGCAGAGTGACGTACTTGTGATCGGCAATGAAATAAACCACTTGGCTCAAGGGGATCAGCTCGATGCCTTTGCGCGTGCGTGCGCTGATATGGCTGCGCGGTCCGTTGCCACTTTGGGCAGCGGGTTGAGTCAGGGCGGCGAGCTGGACCCGGGTCGGGCGCTCGGCTTTTTTCAAGGCCTTGAGCAATGCATCGCCAGCCACCGGCTTGGTGAGGAAGCTCACACCACTGGCTTCCAGCGTCTCTGTCGAGAACTCTTCGCTGGCTGCGCAAAACAGCACGGCGGGCGGCGACTCTCGCTCACTCAGGCGAGCAGCGACTTGCAGGCCATCGAGGCCCGGCATGCGGATATCGAGCAACACCACGTCCGGCTTGAGACTGTCGATCAGTGTCAACGCCTCTTCGCCGTTGGTGGCGCTCGGTTCAAGGACTGTATAACCCTCGAGCTCACTGACCAGACGGCTCAGTCGCTCGCGGGCTTGGGGTTCGTCATCAACGATCAGGACATTCATATTGCGCTGGATTCCTGCGTGAGTCTCGCACAAGGGTAGCGTAGACAGGTGCGGTGACTTACGTCACAGCGATCCACGCTAAGACTAGCGCGAGCGGCAAAAAGTGCCCCGAGAGTGGCACCCATATTTACCCGGACCTGTTCAATAACGCCCAAGACCCGCAGCCTTCGCGCGTTGTCGTAGGGTTTGCTGATACACAATCCGAATACCCCCCTTTTTTAATGGATAGTCTGGGCTCTGACCGCATCACCCGACTTTGGTGCATTCACACACTATCAGTCCAACTGTAGACGCTCGCTGAGACGATATTGCTCAATCGTCAAATATCGTTTCAATAAGGCCTGTCTCCAGTCTCGTCCCGGATGCGATCGGCGGCAAGGCACTTCGCCATCCTTTGCGCAAATAAAAATGCCGACGACCCGCAGCACCGCGCGCCCGGGCAACCCTGTTATGATCGCCGCCACACTTTCACGCCTCCTTAATAAGCAGATCACGAGCGAATCCATGAGCACCGACAAGACCAACCAGTCCTGGGGCGGCCGCTTCAGTGAACCCGTCGACGCCTTCGTCGCCCGCTTCACCGCCTCCGTCACCTTCGACCAACGCCTGTACCGCCACGACATCATGGGCTCCATCGCCCACGCGACGATGCTGGCCAAGGTCGGCGTGTTGTCCGACGCCGAGCGCGACAGCATCATCGACGGCCTGAAAACCATTCAGGGCGAGATCGAAGCCGGCACGTTCGACTGGCGTATCGACCTGGAAGACGTGCACATGAACATCGAGGCCCGCCTCACCGACCGTATCGGTGTGACCGGCAAGAAACTGCACACCGGCCGCAGCCGTAACGACCAGGTGGCCACCGATATCCGCCTGTGGCTGCGTGACGAAATCGACCTGATCCTGGGCGAAATCACCCGCCTGCAAAAAGGCCTGCTGGAGCAGGCCGAGCGTGAGTCGGACACCATCATGCCCGGCTTCACCCACTTGCAGACCGCGCAACCCGTGACTTTCGGCCACCACTTGCTGGCCTGGTTCGAAATGCTCAGCCGTGACTACGAGCGCCTGGTGGATTGCCGCAAGCGCGCCAACCGCATGCCGCTGGGCAGCGCCGCACTGGCCGGCACCACTTACCCGATCGACCGCGAATACACCGCACAACTGCTGGGCTTCGACGCCGTGGGCGGCAACTCCCTGGACGGCGTCTCGGACCGTGACTTCGCCATCGAATTCTGCGCCGCGGCCAGCATCGCGATGATGCACCTGTCGCGCTTCTCCGAAGAGCTGGTGCTGTGGACCAGCGCGCAGTTCCAGTTCATCGACCTGCCGGACCGCTTCTGCACCGGCAGCTCGATCATGCCGCAAAAGAAAAACCCTGACGTGCCCGAACTGGTACGGGGCAAGAGCGGTCGCGTGTTCGGCGCCTTGATGGGCCTGCTGACCCTGATGAAAGGCCAACCCCTGGCTTACAACAAAGACAACCAGGAAGACAAGGAACCGCTGTTCGACGCCGCCGACACATTGCGCGACTCGCTGCGCGCGTTTGCCGACATGATCCCGGCGATCAAGCCCAAGCACGCGATCATGCGCGAAGCGGCGCTGCGCGGGTTCTCCACCGCCACTGACCTGGCGGACTACCTGGTGCGCCGTGGCCTGCCATTCCGTGATTGCCACGAAATCGTCGGTCACGCGGTGAAATATGGCGTAGACACCGGCAAGGACTTGGCGGAAATGAGCCTGGAAGAACTGCGTCAATTCAGTGACCAGATCGAGCAGGACGTGTTTGCCGTGCTGACCCTGGAAGGCTCGGTCAATGCCCGCAACCATGTGGGCGGTACCGCACCGGCGCAGGTCAAGGCCGCCGTAGCACGCGGCCAGGCCCTGCTCGCCAGCCGCTAAAAGCATCGCAGGCAAGCCAGCTCCCACAGGATACCGAGTACTTCCAGACAACTCGGTCAAAGGTGGGAACCGGGCTTGCCCGCGATAGCTGTCCCCCAGGCGCCGAGAATCTACTTCTTCGCCGCAATCATCGCCATAAATGCTGGCATCGCCGCCTCCCTGTCCGCTGCCACCTTCTGCGCGTTGGGCATTGCATGCAACCGTTCCAGCAACGCCTTGGCCGCCGGCAGTTCAGCCAACAGGTCCAGACCAAACAGTTTCTCGCCGACCCCACAGGCAAGGTTCACGCTGTACATGAAATACAGATCGGCAATGGTGAGGCTTTCGCCTGCCACATAGGGCGCGAACTTGCCGTGCCGCCCCAACGAAGCGACCCCCAGCAACAACTCGGCCCTGGATTTCTCCTTGATCGCCTCGGGTACCGGCATGCCAAAAAACGCTTCGGCAAAACAGGCGCGGGCAGGTAACTCTATGTACAACTCGATCTCCCGGCACAGCGCCAGTACTTGGGCACGCTGAAACGGCTCAGCCGGTAACAGGGAAGGCCCTTCCTGGGTTTGCTCGAGGTATTCCAGAATCACGCTGGTTTCGTTGATGAAACCCTGTTTGACGCCCAGCACCGGCACCTTGCCTCGCGGGCTGACTGCCAGTACTTCCGGGGTCTGGCCAGCATAAAAGGGCACTTCTTCGAAAGGCAGCCCTTTCTCCAGCAGCGCCAGTTTGACCATGTTGTAGTAGTTGCTGACCGAGAATCCGTAGAGCTTGAGCATTGCAGGTGCCTCCAGGCCGGGTAGGGGTTGGCTGCAAGAGTTATAGATCCGAAGCGCCCACCTGACCAGCAGCATCACCCGCCTGAATGGGCGTAGACTGGCGGCCTTTCCTTGAGGAGCCTGCCATGAGCGAGCCAACCGATATCGACAACGACGAAGAAGAATTCGCCGAGACCACCCTGATCCAGGCCATCGAGAATCAGATCGAAAGCGACAACCCGCCCGCCGCCAAGGCCACCTTCAACAAGTTGACGCTGGTCGGCTATGAACGCGACGACATCCTGAATCTCATGGCCCATGTGCTGGCCGTGGAAATCGACAAGATGCTGGGAGAGGACCGTGCATTCGATACCGAATGGTATGAAACAGCATTGCGGGCGCTGCCCGAGCTGCCGCCGGAAAACCCATAATCCCGACCCACAGCAACCCACTGGACAGTTCGGCAAAGTGCGTTCACCTTATGGCCTGCTAGCCTCTAATAAATCTTAGAAAGTCTGGAGTCCTTATGTCGTATACCCCTGAGTTGGTTGCCGAACTGGAAATCCTTGCACTCTTCAACCTGGACAGCTCCCAGGAAGGCTTGAAAGTCCATAAAACTGCCGCCCCCACGGTCATCTCCGCAGCCAAGCGCCTCTTTGAAAAAGAACTGACCACCCAGCCCGACGGCGGTTATCTGACCAGCCTCGGCCGTGACGCTGCCGAACACGCCCAAGGTTTGCTGACGATTCTGAGCAAAGCCAAAAAAGAAGCCGCCTGACACCGGATACCGCCCATGGAGCCCGCGTGATGCGGACTCCGAGGGCGTTGCCGTGCCAGACACAAAATTCTGACGCCAAAAACCATTTCCCTCTAAACCTCCTACGCTTCTGACTGTAAACTCCTACACGGCTGCCCATGTCGGGCCCTGCGTGCCCCGAGTTCCACATGACCCGCTCCCATGAAATCCGCCCCGACCTGGACGAAGGCATCGACCGCAAGGTGCTGGCCCAGTTGCGCGCGCGCTTCATGGCCCTCAACGAAGGGCGCATGGCCCGTGCCGTCGAGGGACTGACACCGCGACAGCAAAGCGTGCTGAACCTGCTGCCGCTGTTCTTCCACGTCAACCACCCGCTGCTGCCCGGCTACGTGTCGGGCAGTACGCCGGCAGGCCTGTCGAATTTCGAACCCGAAGCCCAGGCCCTGGCCGAAGCACAACGCCTGACCCGCTCGTTCTCCTACAAGCCGCGTCACGGCAACCCGCCCCGGCCCATCCACGGCCTGTTCCTGATGGGCAGCCTGGGCACCTTGGCCCAGGCTGATCAAAGCGACATGGACGTCTGGGTGTGCCATGCCCCGGACCTGAGCGAGGGTGAACTGGCCGAGCTGCGCAAAAAATGCCAGTTGCTGGAAACCTGGGCCCTGACCATGGGCGCCGAGGCGCATTTCTTTTTGATCGAGCCGACGCGTTTCGTCCTCGGCGAGCGCGACACGCAGCTGAGCTCCGATGACTGCGGCACCACCCAGCATTACTTGCTGCTGGACGAGTTCTACCGCACCGCTATCTGGCTGGCAGGACGCACGCCGATCTGGTGGCTGGTGCCGGTGTATGAAGAAACCCGCTACGCCGAATTCACCCACACGCTGATCTCCAAGCGCTTCATCCGCGCCGACGAAACTCTCGACCTGGGCCACTTGGCGCACATCCCGCCGGGCGAATTCATCGGCGCCGGGCTCTGGCAGCTGTTCAAGGGCATCGAGTCGCCCTACAAATCGGTGCTCAAGCTGCTGCTGACCGAGGTCTACGCCAGCGAACACCCGAACGTGCAGTGCCTGAGCCTGCGCTTCAAGCGCGCGGTGTTCGCCAACCAGATGGACCTCGATGAGCTGGACCCGTACATCGTGGTCTACCGGCGCATCGAGGAATACCTCAAGGCGCGCAACGAGCCCGAACGCCTGGAACTGGTGCGACGCAGCCTGTACCTGAAGGTCAACCGCAAGCTCAGCGCCGGCCAACGCACCACCAGTTGGCAGCGCTTGTTGCTGGAGCGGCTGGCCCACGAATGGGGTTGGGACCAGCGCCAGCTGACGCTGCTCGACAGTCGCAGCCAGTGGAAAGTGCGCCAGGTCGCTTCCGAGCGTCGCGCGCTGGTCAACGAGCTGAACTACAGCTACCGCTTTCTTACCCAGTTCGCCCGCACCGAACAGACCGTCAGCCTGATCAACAAGCGCGACCTCAATGTACTGGGCCGCCGCTTGTACGCCGCGTTCGAGCGCAAGGCCGGCAAGGTCGAGTTCATCAACCCGGGCATCGCCCCGGACCTGGCCGAAGACACGCTGACCCTGGTGCAGTCGCCCAATCGCAAAGAGCCGGGCCAGCACCATTGGGGCCTGTACAACGGCAACCTCACCGCGCTGGAGTGGGAGCACTTTGCCCCGATCAAACGCAGCCGTGACCTGCTGGAAATGCTCACCTGGTGCCATCGCAACGGCGTGATCGACAGCAGCACCCGTCTGGCCCTGCACCCGGGCGTCAGCGACATGACCGAATTCGAGCTGTTCAACCTGCTGGGCAGCCTGCAACAGACTATCGCCCTGCCCCTGGCCAGCGTCGATGAAGAACGCCTGCTGCGCTCGGCGGTGCCCGAAGAAGTGCTGCTGCTGATCAATGTCGGCGTCGACCCGCTCAAGCATCATCGTGACCTGAACATCCTGATGACTACCGAGCGCACCGACTCCTTGAGCTACGCCGGGGTACGCGACAACCTGGTGCTGACCCTGGATCAGGTCACGATCAACAGTTGGAACGAAGTGATGGTCAGCCGCTACGACGGCCCCCACGCCTTGCTCGACTGCCTGCGTGATTATCTCAATCAGCTGCCGTCGGATCACTTGCCTCGCTTGCGAGTGCGTTGCTTCTGTCACAACCGTGCGCAGTTCATTGCCCAGCGCGTGGAGGAAATCTTCGATACCGCGCAAAACCTGTTGCTCGGTCAATCCAATCACCGTTATTTGCTGCAAGTACAACAGCACTATCACGTGATGGAATTGATGCCCGGCCAGGCCAACCACGTATCACTGCCGACCCAGGACGCGCTGATCGCTTATCTGAGCGAAGAACTGGCCAGTTACAGCCCGCTGCACCTGGACGCCATGGCCCTGGAAGACCACGACCTGGCGCTGCTGTTGCCCATGGGCCTGGCCGATTGCGTGCAGGTGTTCTACCGGGTGAATGAAGGGTTTGCCGAGTTGTACGTGCTGGATGAGTTCAACGCGCTCTGGCAACAACGCTTGCCATTTCATGATGAACAGAGCCTGCTGGCGCCGTTGCAGCGTTTTCTGCAATCGATCATCTATCGCCGGGACGCGCTGTCGCCGCTGGACCCGCAGGAACCACTGAGTGCGGTGCAGACGCTGTATTACCAACTGCTGCCATCGGGCAGCACCCGTGCGCGCGGTATCGAGCCTCGGCCCGCACCGCAGAACCCGGCCAATAAACCCTTTTATGATGTGCAGGCGATTATCGGCAAGGCCGCGCCGGGCCAAGTGGGGATCACGCTGTACTGCAATCAGCGGGAGTTTTCCGAGTTGGAGTTTGGCGACCAGCTGTTTGCCGTAGTCGCCCAGGAGATCGTCGGGCAGCGCCGCGAGACCGAGCGCTACCGCTGCTACATCACCGACCTGGACCTGTCAGGCCTGCTCGGTGATGTGCAAAGCCCGAGCAACCTGTACCTGCGCTACAAGGCCGAACTGGAGCTGTCGCTCAACGAAGCCTTGCGCCAGATCTAGAGCGGGAAGGCGCCGCCATCCTTGGGCTGACCTTCGACACTGAGCAATTCCAGCTTGAGGGTCTTGCCGCCCGGTGCAGGCCAGTCGATGTGCTGGCCCACTTGCAGGCCCAGCAACGCGCTGCCCACCGGGGCGAGGATCGAGATCTTGCCCTCGTCTGCGTTCGCATGCTTCGGGTAAACCAGGGTCAGGTGATAATCCTTTCCGCTGCCCTGCTCGCGGCAATGCACGCTGGAGTTCATGGTGACGACTCCCGCAGGCACTTCATCGTGACCAACCACGTCTTCGGCGCGGTCGAGTTCGGCTTGCAATGCCTCGACACCGGGAGAGTCGTCGCCCAGGCGGTCGATCAGTTGCTCCAGACGCTGCACGTCAAGACGGGTGAGAATGATGGACGGTGCGGTGGTCATGATTCAGGCAGACTCCTTTTTTCTGCACAAAAAAGCAAAACCCCGCCAGGAAAAGGCGGGGTTCTTACGGGCCTCGATGAGTTGAGGCGTACCCGGACACTACCACAGCGTCACAAATAAACAAGACGACCTCAGGCGCGCGCCCTGCGCTGCTCGGCCTCGGCGCAGATCACACGCCGCCGGGCATCGTCGGCAGAGCGCCATTCACGGATGTCTTCGACGTGGCGAAAGCAACCGAGGCAGACTTTCTGCTCATCCAGGCGACACAAACTGATACAAGGTGACGGTACCGCCGGGCTGACATTACTGAACAGCGGCTTGGGCGGACGGGCGGGTGAAGGCTGGGTCACGGTCAGATCTCGTCCTGCCCCAACTCATCAAAGTCCAGCACTTCGCCGGTGTATTCCTGGACCAGGCGCGCGAGCATTTCTCCCAACAGTTCCTCACTCTTGTCGCACTGCCATTTGCCGCTTTCTTCGTCATAGTCAAAATGAACGCCACCGGAACGCGCTGCCAGCCACAGCTGACGCAAAGGTTCCTGGCGGCTGATGATCAATTGCTGACCGCTCTCGAACTTGACGGTCAGCACGCCCGCCGAGTTTTCCAGATCCACATCCAGGCCGCTGTCGTCGAAAATATCTTCCAGCGCCTGCTGGGTCGAATCCACCAGGTCGTGAAAACGGGCTTCGGTCAAACTCATTGTGGCAACCTCGAAAATGTCTGGTTTTGCTCAAGCGCCGCACGATACGGACGCGCCCCGCCGATTGCAAAGGATACCGAGTTCATCGCCAACGACGGTATGAAATATCCTCAGTCAGCGTAGCCCGCATCCCTACTCTCTCGGCAAAGCCCCGCCGGACGGGTATTCCGGCGCATAGGCAAGCTGGCGGGTGGTCGGTATACTCGGGCGCAATTAATGCATATTCAAGGATTTCGCCATGAAGCGCCTGATCTCTTCCCTTGCTGCGCTCCTCGCGGTCGCTTGCCTTGTGACTGCCTGCGGCCAGAAAGGCCCGCTGTACCTGCCGGATGACAGCAAAGACCCGAATGAGCAGGCCCAATCGTCGCAAAAGCCAGCCAAAGCGCATAAGCACGACACCTACGAATAAGGGATCCCCATGGACGCTTTTAACTACCGGGACGGCGAGCTGTTCGCGGAAGGCGTGGCGTTGTCCGCGATTGCCCAGCGCTTTGGCACCCCGACCTACGTGTACTCCCGTGCGCACATCGAAGCCCAGTACCGCAGCTATGCCGATGCACTGGAAGGCACCCCGAGCCTGGTGTGCTATGCGGTCAAGGCCAACTCCAACCTCGGTGTACTGAATGTCCTGGCCCGTCTCGGTGCCGGTTTCGACATCGTCTCCCGTGGCGAACTGGAGCGCGTACTGGCAGCGGGCGGCAAGGCTGACCGGATCGTGTTCTCCGGTGTCGGCAAGAGCCGCGAAGACATGCGCCGCGCCCTCGAAGTGGGCGTGCACTGCTTCAACATCGAATCCACCGACGAGCTGGAACGCCTGCAGGTCGTGGCCGCCGAAATGGGCGTTCGCGCGCCGATTTCCCTGCGCGTCAACCCGGACGTCGACGCGGGCACCCACCCGTACATTTCCACCGGCCTCAAAGAGAACAAGTTCGGCATCGCCATTGCCGACGCCGAAGACGTCTACATCCGCGCGGCCCAACTGCCGAACCTGGAAGTGCTGGGCGTCGACTGCCATATCGGTTCGCAACTGACCAGCCTGGCTCCGTTCCTGGATGCACTCGACCGTCTGCTGGCGCTGATCGATCGCCTCGGCGAATGCGGCATCTACCTGCACCACATCGACCTCGGTGGCGGTGTGGGCGTGCGTTACAGCGATGAAGAGCCGCCATTGGTCGCCGATTACATCAAGGCCGTGCGCGAGCGCATCGAAGGTCGCGACCTGGCGCTGCTGTTCGAACCAGGGCGCTACATCGTTGCCAACGCCGGCGTACTGCTGACCCAGGTCGAGTATCTCAAGCATACCGAGCATAAGGATTTCGCCATCGTCGACGCGGCGATGAACGACCTGATCCGCCCGGCGCTGTACCAGGCCTGGATGAATGTCACCGCGGTGACGCCTCGCGACAGCGAAGCACGCGCCTATGACATCGTCGGCCCCATCTGCGAGACCGGTGACTTCCTGGCCAAGGATCGTCAGCTGGCCCTGGAGGAAGGCGACCTGCTGGCCGTGCATTCGGCCGGTGCCTACGGGTTTGTCATGAGTTCCAACTACAACACCCGCGGACGTACCGCCGAGGTGCTGGTGGACGGTGATCAAGCGTTCGAAGTGCGTCGCCGCGAGACGGTAGCCGAGTTGTATGCTGGCGAAAGCCTGCTGCCGGAGTAAGCCATGCTGCTGCGTTTTACCAAGATGCACGGGCTGGGCAATGACTTCATGGTCCTCGACCTGGTCAGCCAGCACGCGCATATCCTGCCCAAGCACGCCAAACAGTGGGGCGACCGTCACACCGGCATTGGTTTCGACCAGTTGCTGATCGTCGAGGCGCCGAGCAACCCGGAGGTGGATTTCCGTTACCGGATCTTCAACTCCGACGGCTCCGAAGTGGAACAGTGCGGCAACGGTGCGCGCTGCTTTGCGCGTTTCGTGCTGGACAAACGCCTGACCGCCAAGCGGCAGATCCGTGTCGAGACCAAGAGCGGCGTAATCGAACTGGACATCCGCAGCGATGGCCAGATCAGCGTCGACATGGGCGCGCCGCGCCTGGTGCCGGCGGACATTCCGTTCCAGGCCACCGAGCAAGCGGTCAGCTATCCCCTGGACGTGGAAGGCAAGACCGTCGACATCGCCGCCGTGTCCATGGGCAACCCCCATGCCGTACTGCGGGTCAACGACATCAATAACGCGCCGGTACATGAGCTGGGGCCGAAGATCGAACATCACCCGCGCTTTCCCGCCCGGGTCAATGTGGGCTTCCTGCAGGTGATCGACCGCTCCCGTGCGCAACTGCGCGTGTGGGAACGTGGCGCCGGTGAAACCCAGGCCTGCGGCACCGGCGCCTGCGCCGCTGCCGTGGCCGCGATCAGCCAGGGCTGGATGGATTCGCCCCTGCTGATCGACCTGCCCGGCGGACGCTTGTCCATCGAATGGGCAGGCCCTGGCCACCCGGTCAAAATGACCGGCCCGGCCTCGCGCGTCTACGAAGGACAGGTCCGTCTATGAGTGAGTCAAGCCAATGACCGATAAGCCTCAAGTACCCGCCCAAGCATCCCCGAGCGAAAGTCTGGAGGCCGCTGCCGTAGCGGCATACCTTGAGGCTCATCCGGACTTCTTCGTCGAACACGAAGAACTGTTGCCGGCCCTGCGCATTCCCCATCAGCGGGGCGATACGGTGTCGCTGGTGGAGCGGCAAATGAAGATCCTGCGCGAGCGCAATATCGAGATGCGCCATCGACTCTCACAGTTGATGGACGTGGCCCGCGACAACGACCGTCTTTTCGACAAGACCCGCCGCCTGATTCTGACGCTGATGGATGCCACCAGCCTGGAAGAAACCGTGATCGCCGTGGAGGACAGCCTGCGTCAGGACTTTCAGGTGCCCTTTGTCAGCCTGATCCTGTTCAGCGACAACCCGATGCCGGTGGGCCGCTGGGTCAGCGGCGGTGAGGCACAGACCGCCATCGGCGGCCTGCTGTCCGAGGGCAAGACCATCAGTGGCACCCTGCGCGAGCATGAGCTGGATTTCCTGTTTGGTGTCGAACAGCGCAAACAGATCGGCTCCACCGCCGTAGTCGCCCTCAGCCATCAAGGCCTGCATGGCGTGCTGGCCATCGCCAGCCGGGACCCTGCGCACTACAAAAGCTCGGTAGGCACGCTGTTCCTGACCTACATCGCCGAGGTGCTGGGCCGCGTACTGCCGCGCTTCACCACTGCTCTGCGCGCGGTGCGCTAGCCATGGAACGGCAACTGGATGCTTATTGCGCACACCTGCGCAACGAGCGCCAAGTGTCGCCCCACACCCTCGACGCGTACCGGCGGGACTTGAACAAGGTCCTGGCCTACTGCGAAAAACAGCGAATCACCAGTTGGAAGGCTCTGGATATCCAGAGCCTGCGCAGCCTCATCGCTCGCCTGCACCAGGCCGGCCAGTCTTCGCGCAGCCTGTCGCGCCTGCTGTCGGCGGTGCGCGGGCTCTATCACTACCTGAACCGTGAAGGCCTGTGCGACCACGACCCGGCCAACGGTCTGTCGCCGCCCAAAGGTGAGCGGCGCCTGCCCAAGACCCTCGATACCGATCGCACCCTGCAACTGCTCGACGGCGCGGTAGAGGACGACTTCCTGGCCCATCGCGACCAGGCCATCCTCGAACTGTTCTACTCCTCGGGCCTGCGCCTGTCCGAACTGACCAGCCTGAATCTCGACCAGTTGGACCTGGCGGACGGCCTGGTTCAGGTGCTTGGCAAAGGCAGCAAGACCCGCGTGCTGCCAGTGGGCCGCAAGGCCCGGGAGGCCTTGCAGCTCTGGCTACCCCTGCGCGCCCTGGCCAACCCCGCAGACGACGCCGTGTTTATCAGCCAACAAGGCCGACGCCTGGGGCCCCGGGCCATCCAGGTGCGAGTCAAGGCCGCCGGCGAACGCGAACTGGGGCAGAACCTGCACCCGCATATGCTGCGGCATTCCTTTGCCAGCCATATGCTCGAGTCGTCCCAGGACCTGCGCGCCGTGCAGGAACTGCTCGGCCACTCCGACATCAAAACCACGCAGATCTACACCCACCTGGATTTCCAGCACCTGGCAACGGTCTACGACAGCGCCCATCCACGGGCCAAACGCATCAAGGACGGCGACTCATGAGTATCAAGCTGATCACCTTCGACCTGGACGACACCCTCTGGGATAACGTACCCGTCATCATCAGCGCCGAAGCGTCGATGCGCCAATGGCTCGCGACCCACGCTTCCAACGTGGGCGACCTGCCCCTGGAGCATTTCGCCAGCCTTCGCCAACAAGTACTGCAACGCCACCCCGAGCTGAAATACCGCATCAGCGTCCTGCGTCACCGAGTGTTGATGCTGGCTTTTGAAGAAGCCGGTTATCCACAGCCCCAGGCTACGGAAATGGCGGATGTCTGCTTTGAGGCGTTCATTCATGCGCGCCATCAACTCACCCCTTTCCCGGAAGCCGAGCCAATGCTCCAGGCGCTGCGCCAGCACTTCCTGCTGGGGGTCATCACCAATGGCAATGCCGACGTGCAGCGCGTCGGGCTGGCGGACTACTTTCACTTTGCCCTGCGCGCCGAAGACATTGGCATCGCCAAGCCGGATGCACGACTGTTTCAGGAAGCGTTGCAACGCGGGGGCGTGGATGCCAACCAGGCGGTGCATATTGGTGACCACCCGGGTGATGACATCGCCGGGGCACAACAGGCGGGGCTTCGGGCGGTGTGGTTCAACCCCAACGGCAAGATTTGGGAAGCAGACAAACGCCCCGACGCCGAGATTCGTTGCCTGACGGAGCTACCACCTTTGCTTCGCAGATGGAGTCAACACTAAACCCTGTGGGATTGCTACTCTCCATCAACATTTGTTCCAGGCATGAAAAAGCCCGCAGCGACGGCGGGCTTTTTCTTACAAGCAGGTGACAGACCTCAGATAGGTCGGCTGCCGTACTTGTTATCAGGCTTCTTGGGTGGGTCTGCCACCACATTGGCCTCGACTTCCTGCACTTTGCCGCCTTTGGCGAGGAATTCTTCCATCGCACGGGCCAACGCATCGCGCTCTTTGTTCTTGGCTTCAACGCTCGGCAGTTCGTCTACCGATACAGCTGCCTTGGCTTTGCCTTTGGCCGCCGGAACCGGTGCGTCATCACCAACGTCGTCATCGGCAACGTCTTCCGCCGCCGCTTCAAGACCTTCTTCGGTGTCGTCTTCGTCACCTACTTCGAGTTCGTCGTTTTCCAGATCATCGTCGCTCATGTTCTACCTCATGACTTGCGAAAAGCAGATTAGTTATAGCCCAGCTTCACCCACTGTCGAAGGCTGCCGAGAAAAAATCAACATCCACAGGATTTCCCGTGGCTTATGCCCCATCACCGTGCAACGTGGCGAGGACTTTACGAGCACCACCATGATCACGGTGCTCGCCCAGATAAACACCTTGCCAAGTCCCCATCGCCAAGCGGCCGGCCCTGACCGGCAAACTCAGCTGGCAGCCCAGGAGACTGGCCTTGAAGTGCGCCGGCAGATCGTCCGGACCTTCGTCGTTGTGTTCGAACCCACTGAGGCCTTGCGGCACCAGCGAATTGAAAAAACGTTCGAAGTCACGGCGAACCGCCGGATCGGCATTCTCGTTGACGGTCAACGAGGCCGAGGTGTGCTGCAGCCACAGGTGCAACAGGCCCACACGGCACGCCTTCAATTCAGGCAGGCCGGCCAGCAACTCATCGGTCACCAGGTGAAAGCCCCGGGGCTTTGCCCGCAGGGTAATCAGGGTCTGTTGCCACATACAGTTCTCCGCCCATCGGCGCGCATTCTAGCGCGCTCTGGGAAAAAACAAAGTGCCGAATACGCCCACATGCCTGTAAGACATTCGCACACTGAAAAGTGCCATGCACAGCCCATCACAAACATTGCGCAAAAACCGTTACAGCACGTTGTGAATGACAAACGCCAGACAAAAAAATGCCCGGCAAGCCGGGCATCTTTTTTCCGCGTACTTACAAGTTGTAGCCGCGTTCGTTGTGTTGCGCCAGATCGAGGCCCACGGCCTCTTCTTCTTCGGTCACCCGCAGCCCCATCACTACATCCAGCACCTTGAGGATGATGAACGTCACGATAGCGGTGTAGATGACGGTAAAGCCCACACCCTTGGCCTGGATCCAGACTTGTGCAGCCACGTCAGTTACGGTGCCGAAGCCGCCCAGTGCAGGGGCTGCGAACACGCCGGTGAGGATCGCGCCGACGATACCACCAATACCGTGTACGCCGAACGCGTCCAGGGAGTCGTCGTAGCCCAGCTTGCGTTTCAGGGTGGTGGCGCAGAAGAAGCAGATCACACCGGCAACCAGGCCGATTACCAGGGCGCCCATCGGGCCGACAGTGCCGGCGGCCGGAGTAATTGCCACCAGGCCGGCCACCACACCCGAGGCGATGCCCAGTGCGCTTGGCTTGCCGTGGGTGATCCATTCGGCAAACATCCAGCCCAGCGCGGCGGCAGCGGTAGCGATCTGGGTGACCAGCATCGCCATACCGGCGGTGCCGTTGGCGGCGGCGGCGGAACCGGCGTTGAAACCGAACCAGCCGATCCACAGCATGGCTGCGCCGATCAGGGTGTAACCCAGATTGTGAGGTGCCATCGGCGTAGTCGGGAAACCTTTGCGCTTACCGAGCACCAGGCACGCTACCAGACCGGCAATACCGGCATTGATATGCACCACGGTGCCGCCTGCGAAGTCCAGCACGCCCCAGTCACCGAGCAGCGAGCCAGGACCGCCCCAGACCATGTGGGCAATCGGTGCGTAGACCAGAGTGAACCACACGCCCATGAAGATCAGCATCGCGGAGAACTTCATGCGCTCGGCGAAGGCACCCACGATCAGCGCAGGGGTGATGATGGCGAAGGTCATCTGGAAGGTAACGAACACCGCCTCTGGGAACAGCGCCGCAGGGCCGGTAATGCTCGCTGGGGTCACACCCGACAGGAACAGCTTGGACAGGCCGCCGACAAACGAATTGAAGTTGACGACGCCGGCTTCCATCCCGGTGGCATCGAACGCCATGCTGTAGCCGTAGACGAACCACAGGATGGTGATCAGACCGGTGATGGCGAAGCACTGCATCATCACGGAAAGAATGTTTTTGGAGCGAACCATGCCGCCGTAGAACAGCGCCAGGCCCGGGATGGTCATGAACAGCACCAGCGCAGTGGATGTGAGCATCCATGCGGTGTCGCCGGAATTGAGGACTGGAGCAGCCACTTCGTCTGCCGCCATGGCCAGGCTTGGCATTACGATGGACAACAGGGCGCCTAGCCCTGCGAATTTACGCAGAGTCATATTGTTTTCTCCTGGGGCTTGGGGGTTTGGCGGCTTAGATTGCGTCGGTATCGGTTTCGCCGGTACGGATGCGAATAGCCTGTTCCAGATTGACCACGAAGATCTTGCCGTCACCGATCTTGCCGGTGTTGGCGGCCTTGGTTATCGCCTCGATAACCCGGTCAAGATCCTTGTCGTCAATGGCGACATCAATCTTCACCTTTGGCAGGAAATCGACCACGTATTCCGCGCCGCGATACAGCTCGGTGTGACCCTTCTGCCGACCGAAGCCTTTGACCTCAGTAACGGTAATGCCCTGCACGCCGATTTCGGACAACGACTCGCGTACATCGTCCAACTTGAACGGCTTGATGATGGCAGTGACTAGCTTCATGAAAACTCTCTCCCGAATTGGTGGACTTGCCCCAGGAAAACAAACCCGTCTCAAGTCTAAGCGCAGTGCCTGGCTTTGTAACGCGTCGTCGCCTCGGCATTTACCGTTGCGACGCCAGCGAACCACTGGTGACGAAACCTGTACCCCTGATCCGTCGGCGCACTGCATTCGTCACAGCGACTGCATCAGTGCATGGGTCATGATCGTCTAAGCAGAAACCTTGCCAGCTCCGTAAAAACCACTGAAATCAGTCCTTTGCCCACTTATGCCCACCTGCGGGGCTTTTTTGTCGCGCCATTGCGCACGAAAACGGTGCGACCGCGCCCGGCCCCATGCGCGAAAAGCGTGCGCTCACGGTCGCGAAAAAGACTATAGACGCTGCGTGATACACTGCCGGCCAACAGTTTTCCGGAATGTTTCCCATGCTCGCGCCCAAAGACCTCCTCGACGCCCTGAGCGGCCATGCCTCTCGCTTGTTCAGCGGCGACACCCCGCTGCCCCGCAACGAAATCGAAAGCCAGTTCAAGGCACTGCTGCAAAGCGGCTTCAGCAAGCTCGACCTGGTCAGCCGGGAAGAGTTCGATAGCCAGATGGTGGTGCTGGCCCGTACACGTGCACGGCTGGAGAGCCTGGAGGCGAAGGTGGCAGAGCTGGAAGCACGGCTGACACCGCCCTCTGCTGACTGAACGCGGTTCCTGTAGGAGCTGGCTTGTCGGATCACCGCACCGCTGCGATACAGCCGACTCGGTATTTCAGTTGCGCCGAGGCGATGCTATCGCCGCGGTGCGGCGATCCGACAGGCCAGCGCCCACATAAAGCGGCGTGGGTTACTCTGGATACGTTCTGTAAAACCTCCCCACCTCGCTCTCTCCCACCTCGTCTACCCTTGGAAAACCGCAGGAAGCGGCCTCCTTTCAAGGAACAAGCATGTCTCTCGCAATCGTCCACAGCCGCGCCCAAATTGGCGTCGAAGCCCCCGCCGTCACTGTCGAAGTGCATATGGCCAATGGGCTGCCGTCCCTGACGCTGGTGGGGCTGCCGGAAACCGCCGTCAAGGAAAGCAAGGACCGCGTGCGCAGTGCCATCCTCAACAGCGCGCTGCAATACCCCGCCCGCCGCATCACCCTCAATCTCGCGCCTGCCGACCTGCCCAAGGACGGCGGGCGTTTTGATTTGGCGATTGCGTTGGGGATCCTCGCCGCCAGCGTTCAGGTGCCATCGTTGATGCTCGACGATGTGGAATGCCTGGGGGAACTGGCGCTGTCCGGCGAGGTGCGTGCGGTGAAAGGTGTATTGCCCGCCGCGTTGGCGGCACGCAAGGCCGGGCGCACCGTGATCGTGCCCAGGGCTAATGCCGAGGAAGCCTGTCTGGCTTCGGGGTTGAAGGTGATTGCGGTGGACCACTTGCTGCAAGTGGTGGCGCACCTCAATGGACAGGTACCGATCGAGCCGTTCAAGTCCGATGGCTTGCGGCTGTTGAGCAGGCCCTATCCCGACTTGAGCGAGGTCCAGGGCCAGCTCGCCGCCAAGCGCGCGTTGTTGATCGCGGCGGCAGGCGCACACAACCTGTTGTTCAGCGGCCCGCCCGGCACCGGCAAGACCCTGCTCGCCAGCCGCCTGCCCGGGCTGCTGCCACCGCTGAGCGAGCAAGAGGCGCTTGAAGTGGCGGCGATTCAATCGGTGGTCAGCCTGGCGCCGCTAAGCCACTGGCCGCACCGGCCTTTTCGCCAGCCACACCACTCTGCATCCGGGCCCGCGTTGGTGGGCGGCGGTTCGAAACCGCAGCCTGGAGAAATCACTCTGGCCCACCATGGCGTGTTGTTTCTCGACGAGCTACCGGAGTTTGATCGCAAGGTACACGAGAGGTTATCCCTGGACAGTCCTAAAACCACACGATCAACATTAATATCATAATTCACAATGGATTTTTTCAGGACTGGTTCTAGGCTACCAAAGGTAGGGCACTCCTAGATTTCGGGTCGGTGACAGGGCAATCGGCGTATCACCGCGATATCGGAACGCGGTCACGGTTGGCCAATCAAGCTCAGACCAGTAGCAGTGGTTCAGAAACCGACTTGACTCAGAGGAATGGAGACGAGGCGAAACAAGCGTTGTGAGCAAAAAATCTTAAAGAAAAAAGGATTCAGGGGTTAGGATTGGCGCGCTTCGTTTGCACGACGATTGTAGCGGTGGTTTTTTGGGCTTTTAAAAAGCGTCAAAAACTCATCAGAGATTTCAAAAAATTCGAACTTCCACTACCCAAGAGCCCCGAGTCAGTCGATGAGCAATCAGCCCAAGGACGAAAAAGTTGAAACGATTTTTACAATTTCCTACGACGCTGCGGGCGATTTAGCCAATCACACGATTGATGCCAAATCACTTGGTAATGCGATCCTGGGGATGGATGATCTCATCAAGGCCGCCGCGAAGATTGTTAGCAATGGCTCGTCTGAGGCTAGCTTGAAAGTCCTTGCGCCAGCCCAAGAAGGCTCGCTCGAAGTCGTGTTTGCAATTTTTGCAGATCCTATGACTACAAAGGCCATTATGACTGGCGTGGGTTTCGTCACTACGGGGATTGCAGCCGGCGCAGCCACTGCCATCGCAGTGATCGAAAAGCTAAAAGACCGCAAGATCGACAAATACTCCCTTGACGTTGCCACTCAGATCGCCACTCTGGAAGTTGAAGGCGAAAAAATTGAGCTGCCCCAAAGGATCGCTCAATTGGTTACTGACAAAACGGTGCGAACGGCATTGCACAAGGTAATCAAAGCCCCGGTGGAAAATATCGACGGCGCTCGGGTTAAAATCTTGGGCGAAAATGATAAAGTTGAGGTGGAAATTCCATCTGAAAAAATCAAGCTTTTTGAGCCTATCAAGGTTGGCTCGCTTGAAGAAATTGAAGTCAACACCAATCAAGTCGTAGTCAAGTTTATCACCTTGAATTTCAAGGGGAAATCTGGCTGGCGCATTCAAACTCGAGAAGGGTTCGAATGCAGCGTGGGTATTGAAGATGACGCCTTCATGCAGAAAGTGACAGCCAACGAAGAGGCTTTCCAAAAGGACAAGCTTTACACCGTTGAACTTGAGCACGAACAGATTAGAAACCCTGGAAAGACCAGAAATAATTACACGATCAAAAGAGTTGTTAACGAGCTCGCGCCCTAAGAGGCTTGGATTATGTGGACTACCCGGGATATATCTGAGGTAATACTGTTGGGGTTGCTTATTCTGAGCTCCCCTCTTATATATATTTTCGTTAAAAAACTGGTCAGTTATATATTGAACAGGTATATCCCTCGTGACGCACTCATTGAATACAAGGAGGGCGGCGTCGTTGTGAGCTCTTATTACATCAAGCGGCGACTATTCAAGGAGTGTGAATTCTATAAGCTTGATAATGATTTTGTGATTCACAAAGAGGGGAGCTCGACATGAAGGAAAGTATGCAGTTCGCCTCGATAACGGGCATCGTCAATACCGTCGTCTTGAACGTGTGTAACTGGATGTCGACGACACCAGAAGCTCACCAGCTCGCCTCCAATGTAGCCCAGGCATTGTCGCCTTTTGCCGCCCTGTGCGTGATGAAGCTCTATGCAAAGATTGATCATCCCCCTGCGCTCGTGCGAAAGGAGGCAGCGCTAGCAGCAGCGATAAAGTTTTGTAAAAAGCACTTGGATGATAAGCACGCCACTGAGGAGTTTAAGACCAAAACTCGTGCGCAGCTATCCGAGTTAATGTTGCAGCAGCAGAAAGTTCGCGTTGATTTTGAGCAGAGCAATACCTACAGTTCTAGCTTGCCACCTCAAGAAAAACCCTCTGTGGATTGATGCTGTGGCGCCGCGTCAAGTGGCGTAGGTATGAGAGCTGGGGGGAATAGACACCAGTAGTTCTCAATCGGCCTTAGCAGAAAGTATCAGATGATTCCGAATCGGCCACTTACAGTGGCGCGCCCTGTGCCGGCCAATGCCAGCCAATCTGCGCAGTGAGATTACCAAAACAGTCCAGCGCGACACCGCGGCTCAATAGGGGTACCACGCCGCTGGACATCCCAGTGTGTTGGCGTACGGACATCCACTGGAATCCCGCCATCGGCCATACCCAACAGCAGATCGCTGCTCCTGTGACATTGCGCAATAGATGCAACTATTGCGAAATAGATGCAACTGGCGAGACTGAATGCGAAACGACTGATCACCTTCGAAACCTAGTGATATAGCGGTGGCTCAGGCTTTACGGACTACAGATCAGTTTCTCACACGGGATTCCAGGCCAGAACTTAGTCTCGAGCCCGACGATGTCGACGGAAAATCCCCATGCCATCTACTTCGGAAATTTTTCCTTGAAACAGAGTTCGGAGGTTGAGTTGATGGATTAAGTCGTGCGAGTGAATCCCTGATAACGCGGTAACGGATCAGAACTATGGCATCTATTGAGCAAGCTTCTGCCCTGCTGCTGGCCGCCAGCGATGTTGTCTTCTTTACCGGCGCAGGTATTTCCGCCGAAAGCGGTATTCCTACCTACGGTGAGAAACTCACAGGAATTTGGGCAGGTCACGACCCACGAGATTTAGAGACAGCCAAAGCGTTCCGCGAGAATCCGGCGCTGGTATAGGGATGGTATCTGTGGCGAAGACAAAGGGTCGCCAACGCACAGCCCAATGCCGCACATCTCGCGATATCAAAACTAGTCCGATTCACCTGCGAGGTTTCTGTAGTCACTCAGAATATTGACGATCTGCATGAGCGCGCAGGATCTCCGCATGTTGTGCATCTACATGGGGATCTCTCACTCCCCAAATGCTTCGCGTGCAATGGGACTACCTGATCAGCCGGTTCTCCCCGACCAAGGAGCCCTGATCGAACCGATCAGGTGCCTGCGGTGCAATGGAAAAATGCGTCCAGCAGTAGTTTGGTATGGCGAAGACCTTCCTGCCCAGTCTTGGAAAACTGCAGTGCAGTTGGATAAAAACTGCGACGTTTTAATCTCTGTGGATACCTCAGGGGTTGTCATGCCTGCCGCGGGGCTTCCAGAGCTTGCGCTGGCTGCGGGCACCGACTTAGTAAATATTGGCATGTGCTCCTCAGATTTAAAATGCATCCGACTAAAATATTGGATTGGTGTGACGCTGACTTACTAGCAAAGTGGACCATGGGAAAAGCATTTAAAAGCAGATACTCATAACTGCCGGCCCGATTTATCATCAACGAATTTATTAGAAGACGAAATTATGGAAATCGAACAAAGCTTGAGAATATCGCATCACTTCCTGGATGGTGTTTTTCGTGATGCTCGTAGGGCAGTCTCCATTTCCAATGACGAGGCCAAACGAACAGTTCTAAAGTTGATAGAGCGCCAGCAAAACATGCCTACTGACCTCCGTCTAATGCCATGCTTTGCTCAATTCATTTTCGCTACCGAGGCGCTCTACGACGCTTATAAAAATTATGAACTGACTGAAATGGGGGACTGGATTGGCTGGGCACTTTCCGAAGATTTGGAGGACAGCCACACCATGGTCTTGCACGTTGGCAGAGTTATAGATTTTTACACATCTCCAACAATCGGAAGCTGGACAGGCTTCATGCCAACAATGGTCAAGTTTTTCGGCGCATTTTATTTTTATGCCCGAGAGCGGACAGCGATGAATAACATCGCGCAAGACCTTTGGTTCAGCGCAACGGAAAGTTTTGAGACAATAATGAGGATGCCTCCTGAGCAAATCGATCTTCCCGAGATTTTCCTTGGAGTCAATTTAGCGTGTTGGGCAGCAAAAGACGCACCGGAACTGGCTAAATCCTTCGTACCCAAGCTTGAATCTATTGCCGAAAACAATTCATTCCCTAATCAATTTCGCGCCCTGCTGTACACGGGTTTATCGACCACAGCCGGCGCGTATTCAAGTAAAGCTTCGTCGGACTGGGCGCGACGGGCACTTGCCGAATGTGACGATTCCCTAGACGCTGGGAATAAGATGCAACTGCTATCGACCGTCTATGCAGGTACTGCAGGAGGAGATCCTGCTTCCCTTCTCAGTCAGATAGACCTAGTCCAACGAAACTATAAATCCCGGTTGGAAGAGATTGCTTTTTTCAGAGATGCAGCCCTGCGAAGCGGAGCAATCCAGCCCTTCATCGTCAAAACCATGAATGCCCCAGATACTGTACTGACTCTCCAGGGGCTGCGATCCTGGTATCAGTTGCCGTCAGACGAATCCAGTATCACGGCAAAACACCTGTATCTTTCCGTACCCTTTGGAGAGCACGGTTACCTGTCAGTTCTGGGAACTGAAAAAGTATTCATTGAGCGGGATTCTCAGACGCTTCTCGAACACTTAGTGCATGCGAGCAATAAATTTCTGGGGGTGGCTAAGACCATCGCTTACGCTGATAATTCAGGGTTAAGAATACCGGATCGTATTGGACTACCCAATTATGGAGACTCCACTGATTACGAATCCGCAATGACGAAAGGTTATTGCCCGACTCCATACCTGTTCGAGTCGGAGCCTCTGTACCAGTTGATTATAGACACTGAGTGCAACCCGGTTCAGGCGACCCAGCTTAAAGAATGGGGGAGGACATGGCCGATTGCCTCATCATTTTCGATCCCCAAACCTGACAGGAAGTTGAAAAAAGTATTGATATGGTGCGGCGGAGGCAGCCTCACTGAGGGGCTTGAAGCTGACGCTATCAAACAAATTTTCGAACGAGCTGGAGCTACCGTAGAGGTCGTTTCCTTCGAAGATTCAGCACAACGAGACTTTACCACTGCCTATAAAGACGATGGTTATGACGTAATCTGGGTTGCATCTCATGGCACCTACGACCACTGGTCTCCCAAAACGGTGACTATGCACGTTGGAGAAGACAAGTTCGTTTCTTTAGAAGATCTTTGGAACAAGGCCCCAATCGGTGAAGAACGGCGGCTACTATTTTTGAACATCTGCGACGGCGCACGGTTTGAAGAAAGAGGATATATCCCCAAAATCGGACTGGCACCAGGCTTGGCCTGCGCCGACCAAGCGACAATCTCTCATCTATGGCCCGTGTTTGGATATCCAGCTGCCGCATTTGGGGCATACCTCGCATATTATATAGCAGATGGTGCTTCATTTTTTGACGCGTATAAGCTTGCGATACTTTCGGTCAGAAAAACAACATTCGATATAGCTGAGGATCTGACGTCCAAGATCGGTCACGAATTGGAACTCATCCAACAGCTTCGGCGTAAAGAAGAAGACTATTCATCGATCGATTTCTTTGGATCGCCCGCTTTTTATCAATAAACTCCTGAGGCTCATGCCTGGCATCTCCTAACGAGATAGGTGCAGAAAAAAAGGGGCATCTAGCCCCTCATCTCAGGCTACAAAGGATAGAACTTCACGGAGACAGAACAGGCTATCGCCCCCTGTGTCGTCGATAGGGCCCATCCCAAGTTGTCGACCGCAGTTGTGGCAGCCAACGAGGAATGGATCATTGCAGCAGGTGTTTACTGACCCGACCTTGGGCGATGCGATCCTCGAACGGCTGGTGCATAACGCTTATCGGATCGAGCTGAAGGGCGAATCGATGCGCAGGCGCGCAACGAAATTGAGGACGGCAGGGGCTTCAGACTAACAATGCAAACCTGCGTCGCTGCGCTCCGACTGCCTGTCCGAATGAGCGTGGAACGGGTGTCCGGATGTTGGTGGGCTGAGTGTCCGGATGGCGTGGAATCCGCAGCTAGCGACAGCAAAATCATTATCGAGATATGCCATGACCGATGAAAACGATGATCTTAAAGACATAATCCGTCAGCTGAACTTTAAAAAACTCAAAAAGATCCTTGATACGCTGCCGGCCACAGAGGAAGCCTTCATGCGGATCGCCCTCCTCTCGTACCACACCGATACTATCGTTCGTAGAAGGCCCGGCGAGGATGGAATCAAAAGGGACAAGTACTTGACAGAGCTTGGGCAGTATTACGCCGGGCGTGGTCTAGCTTCCGCGATTCCCTTCATCGATGAGGTGCGGGCAGAGCTTTTGAAAATCGACTATGGGTATGTGCAAATCCATTCTTTAGTCCCGCAAATGGCTTCCGCAAAGTTCACGCCTGAACAGAGAGTTTCAGGGGTGTTTAAAGCATTGGACGGAGTCATTCGCGGAACGCTGAAAGACGTCGACAAAAAAGCAGAAGCCAGCGCTGGGGTGATGGGGCCGGATCGCAACTTAACGGACGCAAACGGCAACGCTTACGATCCCAACGCTGTGCTTCACGGGCTATCGGTGGCCAGTGGAGATGTTCTGATGCTGGAGGCGTATACAAACAAATGGTTCGATGCTGAAGGTCGAATCGTCGTTCCTGAATTAGCACCGGCAACCGAAAGCGTGGTTGAAGCGGTAAGCGCGAATATAGCCAACGCTGGCACATGGCGACTGTGGAAAAATATCGATGAGCGAGTGCGGTATCTCGGTGGGAGTCTAGAGCAATTTTCTGACGAGCTTCCGGACTGGGCCGCGAAGCTCAAGACACGTTTTCCAGCAATCGACACTTATTTTGAATTCAAGCCAGAAGTCACAGCAGAGCAATTCGACATTTTGGCGAACGAGCGTTTCGACACGATCGCGTATCAAAATATTTTGAAGCTGTTCAGGGAGACGAATGCCGCCCAAAGGGTAGCTAAGACTCGGGACTACGTACCACTGCCTCCGCTGGGATTGGTGTCATTTGATGAAGCGATTTCCGCAATTTCGCTAAGCCATTTCACAAAAATCGACACCTTGAAAAGTACTGCTGGTGGCTTGCTCTTGTCGGAGAGACTGCGAGGGTACGCCGTCCTAAGGCTGCTCATTGTCGACCTGGAAAAAGAGCAGAACACCTATTTCCCGCGCGTGTCATTCGCACGTTTACTCGGTGAGCTCAAGCGTTGCGGACTCACAACGGAGGTTGCGACAACATTCATCAACAAGGCCACATTCGGTAAAGCAAGCAAAGACCTTTATGATCAGCCCCTCATCAAAACGGGCGAGGATCATTATTTCTTGTTTGGGTGCTCCTTGATCCTTGCAGACCTTACCAAGACGATGCTTTCTGCCTTGTCAATTGAGGGAGCGAGTTTCGAGGAAAAGGGTAAGGCGTTTGAACAAGCCACAATCGGCCTGCTGTGTGATCAGGGGTTCAAGGCGCGGACTCTTAAGGTCAGACGAGGCGAAAATAATGAGCACGAATTCGACTACGATGTCGCGTTCACATGGGACGACTACGTTTTCTTCATCGAGTGTAAAAATCGTGGCATTCCCATGGGCAATCCCATTCTCACCTACCGCTTCAACGAAGAGATGGGTGAGCATGTCAAGCAGGTTGAGCGCCTTCGCCAAGGATTGGTCGACTATCCTGACATTTTAACCAATGACTTCCCAGAAGCCGTGGGGAAGACACCAGTGTTCTGCATACTGAACGCCCTGCCTTACGCCATGGGCGAGCTTCAAGGCATCTACGTTATCGATGACTCAATCCTGAGCAGGTTCTTCAGCTCCCCTACCTTTGGGGTCACTATGGGTCGGCTGGACGGCAAAGGCCCCCAAGTCCGAGATGATCTCAAGCGCATATGGGCAGGGGCTTCTCCTGCCGTATCAGACTTTCTCAAATACATTTCTGACCCTCCGCAGCTCAAAATCGCTATCGAATATTATGAAGTCGCTGGACAGCTGCAGCAGCTTTCGCTGGATACCGCTGCGGTTGTCTATGACTTTAGAAGGAAGGATCTCGACAGCGACGTACTGACGGACCTGCTGAGAAAACCAAGCTAAGTCAAAATCAGCTCACGCGGCGAGTAGCGCCGAGCGCGTCGCTTGGGCTTGGGCTTGGCGCTGGTGACCGGTAAGTGACCGCAGAGCGAGCCTATTGAGATTGGGCGGGATCTATCTCTCGGAAGAAATTCCGAAGTCACCGTCGCACACCATGCCGGCGACTTGGTTCAAGCGAGGATCACAATCGACCTTCATCCGCCGCCCAGAGGGCGGTGAATCCTGCGGAGTTGGTCAAGCTCCGATCACGGTGCGGCCGACCTATCGATATGGCCGTGGCGATCAGAGGGGCTTGTGTAATTCGGTTTAGATATTCCATGATGATGTCAATTCGACAGCTGTAAAACCGTCATTCCGTTGTGCATAAAGACTTATGGCCGGAGAGCCGCATGGACGCTAAAACTTCATTAAAGTCGGTTAATTCTCAAGATCCGTTTCATGCTCCCGAACAATTCGTAGTCCTCCCTCCCGAGGTCAGCGACGATTGGACGATGAGTATCAGCACTTATCAAAAGATTGCTGAAACGACGGATAAGCTTCCGGGTACTGGATTGGAGCTCACCATCTTGGGCCTGTTTGGCGAGGTGGGCAGCCTCCTAAGCGCGCTCAAAAAACGTGAGCGTGACCGTGCGGCTTTCAAGCGGTATCACGCCATCATTCTGGAGGAGCTTGGGGATGTGCTCTGGTACTTCTCAAACCTTGCTTCCCGGGCCCAGCTGGATTTATCCACACTATCCCAGCGAGTTTTCCGAAACATCGAAGATTGGGACATCGTCGAACCCGGTGAGCCGAGTCTCGGGTTTGGCGAGATGCAAAGCAGGGTAGATGAGCCGGTTACCGAAGAGGCGTTCAGTGCCCAGGTACTGACACTTGCGGGTTGCGTGGGCGATCTTCTGAACGACTTCAAAAACGATACGTTCTCTAAAAACAGGGACAAACTCTCTGCGCATATGGTGGATATCTTCCGAGCCCTTGTGGCTGCCGCGGACTCTGCCGGAGTGGATATGGATGTGGCAGCACTGGGCAACCTCAAGAAGACGTTCAGCCGCTGGCCACAAGAGATTATCTACCCGCCAAGAATTGACGAGGACATGCCAAAAAATGAAAGGCTACCCCCTCGGTTGGATTTCTTTATCGCCGAAGAAAATATTGGCGGCAAACAATACGTTATCCAGAAGTGCAACAAGATCATCATTGGCGATCGCCTGACCGACAACAAAATGGAGCGCGATGACTATCGGTTTCATGATGTCTTCCACATCGCATTCGCAGTGCATCTCGGGTGGTCCCCTGTGCTACGCGCTCTTCTTCACCTGAAGCGCAAAAGCAATCCCGAGCTCGATGAAAACCAAGACGGTGCCAGAGCGATCCTTATCGAAGAAGGTGTGGCCACATTCATTTTTGGCCGCGGGCTTGAGTGCGATCTTTTCAAAGACGTCGATCACATTGATTACGATCTGTTGAAGTCGATTCAAGAGTTCGTCCGAGGTTACGAAGTACAGCGTTGTGCACTTTGGCAATGGGAGAAAGCGATCCTCGATGGGTTTGCTATTTTTCGGGAGCTCTCCGTCTCGAGGAAAGGCTACGTCGTCGCCGATTTCGACAACCATATGATCAGCTTTCGCGAAGGCGAGGACGTGGAATAAGGCCGTCAGAAGCTGCGCCCTGGAATTGGGGCTGCCAGCCAAGTAACGGTACGCCCGCAACCAGTTTCGATCTGAAATAAAAACAACCGAGAACAGGCATTCGAAGAGGTTTCAAACCATGAGCAATGGAAAAGCGTGTGTCGTATTCACCACCGGTATGGACACCGAAGCACAGTCGGTTTCTGAACAACTTGCACACGAGGGATTTGAGGTTTGTACAGCCGAAGCTGACCAAGAGATCGTAGAAGCCGCACAGGCAGGCGCTGTACCGGACGAGATCAAAAGCTGCATCGACAATGCGGTCATTTGCATATTCCTGATTCCTGAAGAAGGGCATGAGTGCCTGACCGGGGCGGCAGGACATGCCGGGGCGTCAGGGAAAAGAATTGTCGCCGTTGCCCAGAACGTTGAGTCCCTGCCACAAATCTTCGATGACATTTCCAGCTCTGTGCTCAACGTAAACAGCCCACACCTAGCTGAGGTGATTCAGGGTCAAGAGGTCTGGGAGCGCGCAGACGGCAGCGCTAGCCCGCGGCGTAAGATCAAGCGGATCGACTGCCAATGAATCGAGTTCCGAGGATCTTCTCGTACAGGCTCGTCAGGGATTATGGTTTCGCACCCAACCCATTTCACGGCATTTGCACGCTGGGAACCTGTAAACCGCAGATCAGAAAAGCCGCCCGGGTCGGTGATATCGTGGTCGGCTGCGGCAGCGTAAAGCTAAGACGTCAGGACAAACTCATTTTCGCAATGCGGGTCTCCGAGAAGCTCTCGTTTCAGCAATATTGGGACGACGAGAGATTCGCGATAAAACGACCTGATTTCCACAAAAGCACGAGCAGGGCTTTCGGAGACAACATCTACCATGTCGTAGATGGCGCTTGGGTCCAAGAAGACTCCCATCACAGCTTCGACGGCGGCCTCCTCAACCAGGCTAACCTCACTAGGGACACGAGTTCAGACGGCGTGCTTATTGGTGAACAGTTCATTTACTGGGGAGCCAACGCCCCGGCGATACCTGACCACTTACGTAACTTCGAGGGACAGGACCTTTACCCACCGCCTCGCGGCTGTCGGAGTAAGTTTACGGAAGGCTTCAGGGCCGAAGTAAATGCTTGGTTTGAATCGCTTCCCACAGGATATCTAAGCCGTCCAACGTCTTGGCGTTGAGTTTCAGCATTCGATCATCCCGTGCCTGCCAGGCCCCAGCTCAGCTTGGGGTCTTTTAAGGACCGTTCTCTACACCGCCATCTCATGATGATGGACGTGCCGCTACCTGCTGACGCTGCCACGCTCGAGTGCAGCCTGCACCCCCTCCAAAATGCTCCATATCAATTGCTCGCTCTGCGGCCAGGTCTGAACGAGTCCTTGGACCTTCTCCTTCAGATCCTCAGCAGTGACTGCGTTAGGCACGACGGATGTGGATATCGACAAAAATTTGCAAACTTTTCGCAAATTTTTGCTAATAAACACCCCTTCCCCGCGTTCAATTCTGGAGATCTGAGAGTAGTGCACACCTGTAGCCTCAGCCAGTGTCTTAAGGCTTATATTGCGGGACTTCCTTGCCGTATTGATCTGGCGACCGAGCTGCTCGAGGTTCATGAATGGCTTGATAATTTGCTTAATATGTGCAAAATGTTTGCATATATTTTTCACAAAGGCGAGCACCAATGGCGGTCTATGTCGATGAAGAGGGAATTCGCTGGCGGGGCCGAGAGTGGTGCCATCTCGTTGCCGACTCGCTGGATGAGCTGCATTCCTTTGCGGACCGCCTTGGATTGCAACGTCGCTGGTTCCAATCCAAAACGCTCTATCCTCACTATGACGTTACCAAGTCGGTACGAGTGCGGGCGTTGGCATTAGGCGCCAAGGGTGCAGACAGAGAGACGATCGTCGGTTGCGCTAAACGGATGCGGTCCGAGATGATTCAGCTGTATAAAGAAGCCTCATCTGCCAGTGACACAATGGACAAAGGGACTTTCCATGGCCAAACCTATGCCACAACTCGTGCCGCTCTCTATTCCTGAGTACAGGCTAAAGGCCTCGGGAACGAACCAATTCGACAGAGATGCGATAGGCTTTCAGCAGCTCAAATTCGGTTACTTCGGTGAAATTGGGGGCCTGCTGTCAGCGGTCAAGAAAGTGCGCCGCGATAATCTGGCAACCACAGTTAGCGAGCTGGCAGCAGAGGAACTGGGGGATGCGCTCTGGTACTTGATCAACATCGCTGCCATCGTTGACGTGGAGCACAATCAGATCGGCGAGCGCTGCATCGCAATCTTGCGCTCCCGCAACGGCGAGAACGAGCAGGATCCCGTCATTCCGGTCACCTTCCGTCACATTGACAGCTTGATAGAGATTCGCCGAAGCCCGGGCTCCATCGACAGATCGGTACAGCTTGGGAAATTGGCGAACCACGCCGGCTCACTGGCTGAGATGACCTTTCAGAACTACACCTCCATGCCGCCGCACAGCCGAAGCGACAATCTGGGCATGCACCTCGCAGAGCTTTCAATCGTATGTGCCAGCTTTAATCTGAGACTTGAAGATGTCGCGCGGGCGAACCTGGAGAAAATCCATAGTCGGTGGCCGGAAGACGACACTGTCTACCCACCAGCCTTTGACGGTGATGCGCCTGAGCACGAACAATTCCCGGCAGAACTTGCCATGGAGTTCATTGAGCGCGGAACACCGGCCAACGGCTATGTGGTTCAGAGCCTCAGGGGCGTGTTCATCGGCGACCGTCTGACGGATAACAGCAACGAACCTGATGACTATCGATTTCACGACGTGTTTCACTTGGCGTACGTCGCCTACCTTGGATGGTCCCCGGTTCTCCGCGCTTTGCTCAAACGTAAACGCAAGTCCGATGCGAAAAAGGATGAAAATGAAGACGGCGCCCGCGCGATGATCATCGAAGAGGGTATCGCGACCTGGATCTTCAACCATGCCAAAGGCCATAACTTCTACGTCGGAGCCAAACCCGGCGCCTTGGATTACGGGGTGCTGAAACAGATCAAGAGCATGGTCGAGGGCTACGAGGTTGAGAAATGCAAATTATGGCAGTGGGAAAAAGCCATTCTGGCTGGTTTTGGGATCTTCCGAGAGCTACAGACTCACCGCGGCGGAACGGTGATTGTCGACGTGCGTGCGCACACTATGCGTTTTGAACCTCCTGTAAAGAACGAGCAGCAATGAACCCTACAGCCTTCGTAAATGCCCTGTCTGAGTTGAAGCTCGATAATGTATTCAACCCATACGCCGACACATGCCCCGTCCATGACCGATCTGACGCCGTGTCAGCCCGACGCCGCAACCTTCGAGGCTACCTCAAAGCAGCAGCCGCGATTGGCGTAGACACCATCTGGATGGGGCGAGACCTAGGTTACCGCGGCGGACGTCGAACAGGTCTGGCATTGACCGATGAGTACCATCTCTCCGAGATGACTCAGAGGTACCCTGGCTCGGACTTCAAGCAGGCCACAGTGGGCCCGGCTCTGGCGGAGCGTACTGCCTCTGAGATCTGGTCAGTGTTGCGAGCTGTTGAACTCCCGCCACTGCTGTGGAACGTATTTCCATTTCATCCGCATGAGCCTGGAAATCCATTTACCAATCGCAAATTCACAGCGCGCGAACTTCAGCAGGTCGATCTCCTGAACGAGACGCTGATCAAATGGCTGAAGGTTCGTAGGGTGGTCGCGATTGGGCAGGACGCGTTCAACTATGCCAGCCGATTCGACGTTGAGGTGGTTGCGATTCGTCATCCTAGCTACGGCGGAATCAAGGATTTCCGCAACGGGATGAGCGCCCTCTACGACATCCCTGTAGACGTACTGAACCCCAAACGCCAAGGCTCACTGTTCTGATCTTAATCTGCCAACGAACTCAGCATTTCTTTCGCAGCACGAGCGCCACCGAGCGTAGTCACGTCCAAAAACGCGTGGGTGGCGATGCACGTCAGAACTCCACATTCAAACCCGGATTCGATACCCACGAATCGGTGGAGGTTACTCAGACCGATGAGATTGCCTAAGGCCCTCTGACCATACCAATGCGATCGATAGACTGCCGTCAGATCAAGCTTGTCCCCGGTGACCTTGAAGCTTAAATGGCTCAAGCAGGGCATGTTCATTGTGAGGTTGCGATCGCTGGCGGGATCATAAAGCGGTAGCTCGAAGCCATAGCCGTCCGACCCATCATCCAAGTCGTACTCAGCATCCACCACACCTAGCTCATAGGCTGCCTGGTAACTACGCCCCAGCTTCGACCCCTGCAGCTTACGTATGATTGCTTCAAGTGGATTGAAGGTACTTTTACCGTCACGAGTCACTCTGCGCATCATCCGTAAGGCATACGTGCCCCAAGTACCTTCCTTCTTTCCGCGCGCCATGGCGTCCAGGTAGGAGGCGTAAAAAGCGGGCCGACCGTCCTTTTTATAAAGATTATTCGGAAAAATGGTGCCCGCTACGGTTTGAATGCTCAACCCCGGCCAGCTTGTCCGAATCGCGGCATCTACAGCTTCGATTACAACTCGGTCCTGCGCGGTCAAATCACTCGCAGAGGTCATCTCCAGAATCAGATTACGCTCCGTGTATTCTGCACACCCTGCCAGATGGCGTGCAGCAGCCAGCCATGCCGGCGCTACACGCTCACTTTGAATAAGAACCGCCATGTTCTAAACCTCGAAAGCGCAAGCTGCATGCGCTGCAATGTAAGCTGCAGAAATCCAGGCGTGACCATCTATCCCCCACGCCTGCCCCCAACTATTTCTTATCAAAAACCATGCCTCACCCAGATGGTCATAGCCAAGTCCCACAGCAACTACGGCATGCACCATAGCTCCCGGAAGAACCGTATTGCTGAAGGGAATGACCCCAGCAACTGGCTGATAAAATTCGAGCGTAAGCCGTAACGCCAGCCCTATCGCGACCCCTGCTCGCATCCTGTCCGTGAGATACACATGATCCGCCGCGATGAAGCTGACGGGATGGCCTTGCATCTGCAGAGCAGGCAGCACTTGAAGCGGCAGAGCAGGCTCATCGTCCAGGTATGGATAATCACGTTCTGTTGGATGTCCCAGCCGGGACGCTTCGACTGCGGCAGGTAGCTGCAATCCGTCACCAGGCTTCCAGCCAGGGATCCTTTCGATCGCAGCACGATAGAAATACTCAGGTCCTAAATCTTCCGACGCGAACCGGCGATTCAAGTCTGTGACCGCAAAAGCCAAACACGTAGGTCGATTGCCTTGGTTTCTTGCCTTGACCGGAATCAGGTCCACAAGGCACTCGAGTTCAATCACGAAGCCATCACCTCACGCATGAGCACTTGCTTCGATTCACGCGACAGTCCTTCCGCGATAGGCTCAAAATGCGCCTTGGATTTGAAGTTGGCGTCGCCGTCCTCTTTCCCTATCCAGGGCCTGACTTCGGATAGCGCGATTGGACAAGGAACCGAACAGTCTTCCGCCGAGCTTGTGAGCACATAATCCATTGTCGTTTCGGCGCCAAACGACAGCATCTTGGGATCACCAGCAGCCGCAGCCAAAGGAGCGAGGACGAAGCCCTGGGCTTTAACCTCCTCAACGGAATCGGCGAGCCATAGGTATCCGGCAGAAGCATGGCTTTTCAGACGCACGACCAGATGATCGTCCGGGCGTGGCTCCAGCACTGATGACTGATCAGACACCTCAAAGAGCCAGACATCTTTGGTAACATCGGGCAGATCTGCCTGCAGTAACGACTGTTTTATCGATGCCGGCGTGACCTTGAGCAACCGCTGTACTGCGTCATACGTGAGGATGTCATGGCGTAATAGCGACCAGGCGGCTGCGCTGTAACTGACGCCAAGACGAAGCGACAGCTGATAAAGAATGTGGGGGTTCTGCAAGGACGTTTTATTCCAACCCTTGCGTCGACAGATGATCGAAAGCAGTGACCGTGGAACCAGTAGATGGTACCCAAACCACTCTGCTTCCTGCTCTTGAATCTCAGCTTTGGAGCCGTAGTCGACAGTCTCGTCCAGAGCGTTTTCGTGCCCCATGAAAAAGTGTCCCAATTCATGGGCGCAGGTCATGTGAATCAGGCCTGCAGATCGGGCCGAATTCACCAAAATGCCGGGATTGTCGTCTCGAATGAATGCTCCAAGGAGCTTTTCCATTGGCCGCAGTAGCACCGAAACCCCAGCCCCAGCAGCTACACGAAAAGGATCAATGCGCGTGTAACCATCCTGCTCAATCCGCTCCATAGCGCGAGATGTTTCAAATACATCCGCAGCCATCCTAGCGGTCGCCAGCGCTATGTTGCGATCAGCCATGATTACTCCTTGTCCTTTCGCACGGACTGCTTCAAAAACTCAGCGAAACGTGCAACTTCCCCTAAATCTTTGTCCGACAGACCTTTTACTGCCCTAGCAAGGAAAGCCAGTTGCTCTGGCCCATCGGCCGCCGGCTCACTACCAGTCAGAAGATATTCGAAAGTCCTGTGATACAGCTTTGCGAGCTTGCTGAGCTCAAGCGCTTCGACTTTGCGCACGCCGAGTTCCATGTTGGTAATCGAAGGTCGCGACAAACCGAGCACCGAGGCTACTTCATCTTGAGATAAGCCCACATACTCACGGGCCTGCCTTAAGCGATCACCAATTTCGTTACGTTCGTCCTGCCGACAGTCAGTCATTACGCCGTCTCCTGGAGGTGCTGAAGGACCCCCTTGGTGATTTCCCGGACGAATTGGTCTTTCGAGTCGTAACCACCGTGCCGAATGATCAGCTCTACTGGAAGTTTGCGCTGGACAAGCTTATCGATCCCCACGAACGCGTCACACGCTGCAATGGAGTCCATCGGCGCACCTAAATCGTCAGTCGACAGCGGATCGTCAATAATGTCCAACGCGCGCTTATCCCAAAACGTGCCCAGCAGCCCTTCGATCTCCGCCTTGAGATTCACAGTAATGTCCTCGTAAGAAAATCGTACCGTAGCCGTAATTAAAAACTACATCAAGGATGAGGATCATTCAACAGCTTCCGTTTGATAACCTGCAGAACGGTCACTCCAGACGGGTGGAGCATCGGAGGGGCCTTGATAGTAACACCTGGCCATATATTGAAATCAATATGCCACTACAGGATGGTTAGACCGGCGATACCCTCAAGACGCAGACCCCAGTAGCTGTCGTAAGCGGTCAATGGCCCCCACCGCATGCAGGTCTCGCTGAATGCTCAAGAGCCTTTCCAGGCGGCTGACAAGGGTAACCGTCCGGCGAAGTCATCTACCGAACTCCAGCATTAAGGGCGATGGTGTCCAACTTTTCGGGGTCAGATCAATCCCTACCGCGACCCATTAATTAGACTACCTGAGAGATCCTGCGACAAACCTACTAACCGAATGGCACCTCTACAACGCCTAGAATTCTAGGCGTTGTGCTTGGAATTTAGGTTTAGTGCCTAGAATTCTAGGCACTAACACTGATGAGTCAGCAAACGCTTAGCAATTGCGTCCGGTAGTACTGAGAGAAGCTGACTTGGCAGGTTGTCCCCGATGGCAAATCGCCCACCACTAGGTCATGGCCGATTATTGACTTAATCGCCTTTTGCGATTTGGGGCGCTGCAAGTCATCGAGAGGCCAGTTTTGGGGAGGCGAGGAGAGGGTTTCATCAATAGACGTCGCTGCCAGCAACTGAACGTACTGCAGGACAGCGTGGTCGTCAGGCAGATCATCAGCGACTCGCTCTGAATACCTGTGAAGCGCCGGCTCTGCCAGAACGTATAGCCACGCTTGGTCATCCTGGTCTGCCGTGCGCCTTAGGATCCGCCCAAGGACTTGCCGATAATGGAGTTCGGTGCGGATTCGGCTCAGGTGACAGCATACCTGGAGGCGGGGGATATCCGTCCCTTCGCTGATCATTCCTACAGCCACGATCCAACGTTGGCTTCCGACTCGAAAATCATTGATCACTTGCTGCGCTTCTGGGGTCTTGTTGGTAACCACGGTGCAAGACTCGCCCATGTGCTCCAGGGTCCGTGCAATTTGCTGGGCATGCGCGATGTTGGTAGCGACGACAAGACCCGCAGCATTGGGGGTCTTGTCGCGAACCTGGTTCAGCTTCTGGCACCCTAGGCCAATCAGCTGTAGCAAAACGTCATCATGGCAAAGCAGGTCTTCATATGAGACCGGCGACTCTCCCAGAAGCTGGGCGATGCTGGGAAAGATCGTAACTGTATTCTCGTTGTCCAGTTTTTCTGTCAGCCGGACCATCTGGTTATCCAAGACGGTTATCCGGGGGGAGCGACAAACTCCATCAACTATGGCTTCCCGCAAACCGTATCGGTAGTCACAGATGAGCTGCCCTTCTGGTGTCGAGTACCGGGCAAGAACGATCCCTTTTTGATCGGATCGCCAAGGGGTGCCGGAAAGCGCAAGCGTAAACTCGGCACGGTCCTGAATACGCTGGATAATCTTTTGGCCCCAAGCATTGCTCAACAACATGTCGTGACCGGCACAATGATGAATCTCATCGAAAACGGCGAAGACACGATAGTCATCAAACAATCGCCAAAATTCTTCGCTTTGATACTCCATTGCTTGGTAGGTGCACGCTGTTCCGATAGCACCGATTAGACCGTCGAGGCGATGATTAAGCACCGTAGCAAACGTCGAGCGGAACCCGTCGACAACCTGGCAGGAAGGGGCGAAGCAGAGGATGAGGTCGATAGCGCCTTGCTGGAGAAGTTTTTTTGCAAGCTCCGCAGCCATTCGTGTTTTGCCAGCTCCTGGAGTGGCTTGGCAGAAGAAATGAGGGTAGTGGGTGTATCGATCTAGAGCTATTGAAATGCACTGATCTTGCCAGGTTCTTAGGTCAGCTCTCATGCAGCGGCAAGGCTCTCAAGTGTTTTTTCCAAGGCGCGAACATGTCCTAGAAGTTTCGAGCTACGATCACGAGCTTCGAAATATTCGTTTTCTATACGATCTTTAATGTGCGGCATTTCCTCAAAAAGCTGCTTGTACCGCTCTGTTTCCCCCATCGAAGAAAGGAAGTCTAGGCGGATTTCTTTAAGTTGCTGCTCTAAGCGGCTTATCAGATAGAGATCCGTGGGACCGATCACTGATGGGGCTTGGGCTGCAGCGTGAGCTGCCGAGGAAATCTCGGCGAAGCCACTACCCACAAGAACCAGATTGAGGCTGTTGGGAGTTTCGAGCAAGTGATACACTTGGCCGCGCTGGCGGTGCTCCTCATCTCTGGCAATCCACCCAGCACGAAGCAGGCGGCGGATTTGCTCGTAGACGTATCGCCTTAAATCACTGAGCCGAAAGCTGCCTGGATCGAGATATTGGGCATAGGCATCACGGAGGTCACGCGTCGTGAACTGGGCGTGCTGAGGCTGGCGAAGCAGGTCAAATAGATGCCTGTCGAATGTGAACGTATCCGGTTTCATGCAGGCACCCGCAGAAATGCTAAAGCAAAAATACGGATTATAGTCCGTGGTCGAGTAGTCCGCAAACGCAGGATAGTTTCGCCTCATGAGGTTCGAGGCGGCTATGAGGGATCTGGAAAAAGCGTTGGGTAAGAAGATACGGCAGCAACGAAAGGTAATCGGGCTGTCCCAAGAGGCTTTGGCCCTCCTTTGCAAAATTGACCGCAGCTACATGGGACGTATTGAGCGTGGGGAAGTGAGCATTACGATCGAGAAGCTCTTTCAAATAGCCGAGTGCTTGGAATGCGACCCTGCTTGTCTACTGCCTCTCACCCAGGAGGCTGAATCAGGACACCTTCCCCCGGTTTCCTGATCAGTTGAATCTTCAACGGGCCCTATCACTTCACTTGCACCGACAGAATTTTTTCAATCGCATCACGAAATCCTGGCTTGTGAACCTGTCTTCCAGCGCCGTCAAGAATTTCCCCTCTTTGTCCAATTGTCAGGCCCACTAGCCCTAGCCGTGCAGGATCGATAGCGGCCTTCAAAGACTCAAGTTCCGCGCCATTTAAACGGAGCTGTTTTGATACGGCCTGCCCTGCTACAACGCCCAATATGATGGGAGCGCTGCTTTGCTGGCTTTTTCGCGCATCCTTTGCCTTAAGCGCTCTAAGTTCCTTTGCTAACAAAGTGACGCTCATCCGGACCACTGGATCGGAAATATGGTCAATCCAGTCATCTGTCCTGGCCTTGGGTCGACTGGGCACGGAGGTCAATTTCCAGGCCTGGATAAGTTCCCGATAATGAACGCCCGTCGAGTTAACAATTGATTTTTCCCCAGGTATGGGTAGTCCTCGATCTTTGCCCAGATTGACAATGTTCTTATAAGAGAAGTCCGTAGAGCCGCGCTCATGCAACAACCCACATGCTTCATGCACCGCAGCTAAACTCCGCTTACGGCGGCTATCAATGGATTGTCCAATCAGGCGGTCGTAGATTGTTTGTGGTGAAATCGTCGACTCACTCATGGATAGCCCTCTCTTGACCCAATGGCCGCGTTGCGCCATTTGTCAGGATGTTCTGAACTTCGGTGGAAATACGAGTCATTTTCGGCTCATACGCGTCTATATCAAGGAGCATTAGATCTCCGGAAAATAGATCGTCGATACGCTCCCAAGACCCTAAGCGACTGAGAAGTAACTGGTTGATCTCATTGATAACGACTAGCTTTTGCTGATCAGTTAGACGGAACATAGCGGGCTTCAGATGGTTGTTTTCAGCCATCCGATCAATCGCCTGTGATATCAAGGGGACTGCACGTGAAGGGTTTGCAGATCGGTAGATAGTTGCGTTCTGACATATTTCAGATAAAAGGTGGTACTGCGTAGCGGACTCTTGAATTGACGCTCCAACTTCAAGCAAATCCCCTGATACTACAAGTCTAATATCCTCCGAGGACTCCTGATTGCAATTCTTGTCATTCATAAGGCTTAAGCAGGCCTGAATAAAATGATTGACTTGAACATAATCGTTCAGCAACCCGTCGAGCTTTCCACCAGACTGTTGTTCATTTGCCGTGGCTTGCTTTCGCTCCCATTGCTTTATATCTGGCTCGCCCGCTAGACTTGTATCGTAAAATTCCGCCTCTAGTTTGCGAACCGTCTTTGAGAATTCTTCGAATCGTCCACTTTCCGTATATATCTCTAGTGATATCTCATTGGCTAGAGCCACCAACCCCCCAAGAAACGGTATCCCTGTAACAAAGAATCTACAGCGCGGACAGTTCTTCTGTCCAAGGTATCCAGAAACTACTGCACTAAAAAGCTCATTTTGTCCCGATTTGAGTTCGGATCCACCGATGTGGCAACCGGAGGCGGACATTGGACAAATACCCCAGTCAAAAACCACACATGCCGAATTTGGAACATCAGTTTCTATCAAAGAACGGTTACCGTCGGTAACAATAAGTTGATCCCGTACGGGATGAAGGCCTTCTAGCCTAATAGTGTTGGCATGTCCCTCAGCAACTCGCTGGGCGGCGCGCTTCTCAGTATCTCCCATTGTCCTGCGCATTTGCTGGCTACTCAGCTTTACATAATATATCGTCATTACTAAAGAAGAGTGCCCAACAAGTTTGGATATCAAGTGTATAGGCGCATCTCCGTCTGCGATGAAAGCTGTAATTAGGCTAACGCGCAAGCTGTGCGGGGTGTAAACGGATAGGTATTTACTCCGCGCCATGCTGCCTGGCTTTACTGCGAGATTTTCTCCATCCCGTTGAATGCGATAGAGTAGTAATGGGAGCGTGTATTCAAACGCGGACCTAGTGTGCAATGGTTTCCCAGATGAGTCAGTGCGGAACAGGAAACACTGCGTCCCACGGGCTTGCAAAATCTTTTTGTTAAGCCTGTCTTTACCTAACACCTTCTGAATCGAAACCCAAGAAGTCGGCTCTGATAAAGGATTGTATTTGGTCTGCCAGTCCCGCAGGGTAATAAACCAGTAGATCAGGTCATCGGGTATCCACTCTACTTCGTAGCCACCCTCGCCAACCCCCGTTTTATTAGTTGTCACATAAATTTTTGGAAGGCCTTGCTCTCCTCGCTGGATCATCCCTTGCGGGCGCGGTTTTTTGCTGCCCTTAGAAGCCAAGGAAGATAGATTTTGTTTCCAAGTTATTTTTCCACACTCTTGATCTAAGAAAGGCATTTCAGCATCCGCTTCGCCGCTATCAAGGAGTGAGATTTGAAGGCCTCTCAGCGGAAATCTGAGCAACGTATATAACGCAACAAAGCGCACAGGTGACCAGACTTGGCAAACGCGGATCCATTGCTGCTTACCGTCGATCACGCGTTTTACATTCTCGATTCGCCAAACGCAATTCGGATCGTCCCGATCAATTAGCTTTTCATCTACTTCCAACCAATCAATGCGGGTGCAAAATAGTTCCTGCAGATGAGGCAAATCCTTAAATTTTGGTTGCTTAACTAAAGCATGCTCGCTATCAGGCACCAAGTGCTGCCGTGCGCGCAATATGTATTCATAACCGAGCGGTACTTTAGTCGATTGTGTTGGGCGATATACGTGCAAGCTATCGGCAAAGCCCGCCATTATTGTCTCGAACGGATTTCGGCACTCAGGAAGCACAATTGCTTCATATCCGTCCGTATCCGTGCAATACTCATTAAGCGCCCAACTATAAAAACTCAGTATATGCCCATGGGTGGACCGCCGCGCGTACTCTGGCTGATTTTCAATGAATTGGCGGTAACCCTCAGAATTAAACGAACTACTTCTCATCAATAAATGCCTTGTTTCGTCAGGCAATTCTTGCGGCAGATAGTATTCCGCGATAAATCTTTTTAAGCTTTTTTTCTTCTGCACCAAATTGGTTTGATCATCAAGCCATTTTTTAACGTCACCCCAGAAATTAGGATGACGTAAAGTAAAATTAACTGGCCTATCTCTCCCGAGAAAATCATACCAGTCTAGCCAGCCACAATTAGCGAATACTGAATCAGGAACTGTCGGCAGCCTAGGATCCTCCTTGTATCGCGCTATGTACTGTTTTCGAGTTTTGATACCAAGAATCTGAACCGCCTCCTTAGCCTCAGACAGGGTACTGTAGTAATCTGGCTTAATATTTCCTAGAAAATCATACCAGTCCACACTTTCATTATAGAAGACCAGAGGGGCGGCAGGCAATTTAGGATCTTCAAAATATCGCGCTCTGTACTCGGATATACTTTTAATGCCTAGTGCTTGCACTGCCTCTCGTGCTTGGCTATATGTGCGGTACGAGTCCCGTTTCTTGATGTTAAGGAAAAAGTTCCAGCTTACCCATTCGGTGGAGTAGAAGCTTTTTGGCTCTGACGGAAGTCGATGATCCTCGCGATAACGTCGTTTATAATCCGAAGAGTTTGTAATCTGCATCGCAAGCGCCGCTACTTTAGCTTCGGCCAACGTAACATAAAATGGCGATTTACCAACAAAACTTCGGAACCCCTTCCAACCAGCGTTTTTATAGTACTGCTTCGGGCTTGGCGGTAGCTTAGGATCCTTAGAGTGCCTCTCCTTGTATTCTTTTTCCTTTGTAATACCTAGGTTTTGAACTGCAGACTGTGCCTCTTCAAAAGAATAATATCTTTTTGCTTGGGTTCCCAGAAAATGATACCAGTCTTTCCAGTTCGCATAAGCCTTGTCAGGGTGGGCGTAAAGCTTGGGATCTTCTAAATATCTATATGCGTACTCCGTCGTCGTCTTGATGCCGAGTGCCTGTACAGCTTTCCGAGCATCCGTATAACTTTTATAAAAGTTACGCTTTGGAACGCCCAGAAAACTAGGCCAATCCACCCAACCTTGTCCTCGGTAAGTATTTTGGGGGTTCGAGGGCAACCTTGAATCCTTCCAATACAGCAAACTATATGAATCTCTGGTTCTCGCATTTAGAGCCACAGCTGCCGCTTGGGCCTCTGAGTATGAACAATAAAACTCTCCTTTCTTCTCTTTTCCAAAGAAGTCATGGAAGCCTGTCCAGCCTGCGTTGGTATAAAGAACTTCTGGATGAGGAGGAAGCTTAGGGTCCTCTGCTTTGCGTACCTTGTAAATTGGAAGGCTCGTTATGCAAAGCGCTTGTGCCGCTGACGCTGCCTCAGCATAAGTAACGTAGTAAGGGATCTGCGTCCCTAAAAATGTTTTCCAGTCCACCCACCCCTTATTATTATAGTAAATATGCGGGTTCGCGGGCAGCTTTTGATCTTCGCGGTAACGCAGTTTGTACTCTCTACTAGTGGAGACGCCTAGCGACTGAGCGGCGGCTTCGGCTTTGGAGTAAGATGAGTAAAATCTTGCACGCCTCTCAGCGCCTAAATATTCGTTCCATCTCGTCCATCCTTTTCCCGCGAACACTCGTTCGGGTTTACGCGGCAACCTTGGATCGGTAGTTAAGCATAAAAGGTAGTCTGCCCTGGAAGTTACCCCCAATGATTGCGCCGCCTTTTGTGCTTCGGCGTAGGATAAGTAGCGTTCGGATTTTACAATACCCAGATAATCATACCAATCCTTCCACCCTTTATTAGAGTATATTCTTGCAGGATGACTAGGAAGCATCGGATCAAGTTGATGTTGCATCTTGTAGGCGACTGAATCTCTAATTCCTAACTCGCGCACGGAACGCTGAGCTTCAGCATACGAATGGAAGAGCTTCTTCTTTCCAGTCATTATCCACCATCCTACTGCCCAACTTCGTTAATTTCACTTGTGTTTGAATGTTTCAACGAAAGTTCTGCTTCCAGTTCGCGAAGTCCATCTCGTATATCCATGGCGGTCGGTTGTGTATAGGTCTCACTTGAAGCGATCGATGCATGATGCAAAGCACTTTTTATTTGTATTGGAGTAGCACCGGCTTTTGCCAATCGCTGACCGTATGCATGCCTATGCCCGTGAGGAGTTGTGCCGTAGAGCTTCTCGTATTCCAATCCAATACGCTCTACAGCTAACTTGTGCGCTTTTCTAAACATTCGATGAGAGTAAGGTTGCCCCTCTCTGTTGGTGAAGGCGTACGGGTGAACATTACCGCTTCTGGGCTTTACTCTTTGCTTAAGATGATAGTCCCTCCACAAGAGAGCAAAAGTCTGCGCGGCTTCATACGGATAGAAAAAAACCTCGAAACAAACACGATGGGGATCGGTAATCAACCCATTTTTCCAACCTAGGAAAAGCGGGTCCTTTGCCTTAACTAAGGTATTTCTAGATTTGAGGCCATAGCGCTTCTCTAGGAAGGTGGAGCGCTTGCTCCCGTCAGGTGCCTTTCCATATTCGGGATGGTACACTCGGATAACAACTTCCCCCGATTCAACAGTTACATCCTCACTCCATAGCGATAATGCCTCAGAGAGCCTAAGACCACCATAGTGCATAAGGTAAGTGATTATGGTGTTGCGAAGGTCAGTACGCGCAAGCGTATCGCGGGCCCGCCTGCGGAACCCCTCACGCACAAGTGCCTCCAGGTAATCATCCGGAAATGCTTTTGCAGGAGTTGTGCGCTCAACAGGTAATGCTTGAGAACGTATTTGTCGAGACTTCTGCGTATTTCGCTTCCCTTGCCAAAGATGCGATAGAAATGCATTGTGGCGACGATGCGAATAAGCTGCCCAATTTAATCGCTGCTCGTGGTTCGTAGCGTCTCGCCAGGGATTTAGCTGTAATTTATTTTCTTCATTGACAATAGCTAACCAGTCGGTAAACCGAGTTATATGGCTTATAATTGTATTCGCGTCATTGCGATGCCTCTGCTCCCACCATAATCCCGATGGATCGCGATAGTCACCAATCGTTCCTGTAAATAGCGCATCTGAAAAAGCCTTAAATAATGTTTTGGGTTCATCATAGTGCTCGTGATTGACTGCCACATACTCAACCAGTAGCCGCAACGAGAACGTTGCAGAGTCCTGCCATGATCGACTCCTTCGCCTGTTCAAATGCATGTACAAGACAAACTGATCGAGGATCCCTTGATCTGTCACGATGACGGGTAGAACCGACTGCAGGCCCGCTGCGTCAACGATCACGGTTCGGTATTCGCAGTGGGAAAACTCCAGAACAGTTCTCACGTTGCAAGCCCCCGGTTTTTGTTTTTTTGGGATCGTTTAGGGGTAACCCTAGTTCTCGACTTCCAAATATCAAGGTCATTTTTAGAAAATAGAGTCCGGTGGAGGGGTCAGATGCTTTCAGGAGGGACGAGTTTTAGGACATTGAATAGGGGTAACTAAACTGGAGGTCCTGCGAGAACCGCTGGAGTCGGGGCATATCGTGATTTCCCGAGCCCGTGACCGGGTCAGCTTCCCGGCGCGCTTTCAACTGGTGGCGGCGATGAACCCCTGCCCCTGCGGCTACACAGGCGACACCACCGGACGCTGTCGCTGTACGCCGGAACAAATCCAGCGCTATCGCAACAAGCTTTCGGGGCCGTTGCTGGACCGCATCGACCTGCATCTGACCGTCGCCCGGGAAAGCACTGCGCTGAACCCAGTACCGCAGGCCGGCGACGATACGGCGAGCGCATCGGCTCAGGTCGCCAGGGCGAGGGAATGTCAGCAACAGCGCCAGGGCTGTGCCAATGCCTTTCTCGATCTGCCGGGGTTGCGCGAACACTGCAAACTGGCGAAAACCGATGAGGGCTGGCTGGAAAGCGCGTGCGAGCGTCTGACGCTCTCACTGCGCGCCGCGCACCGGCTGCTGAAGGTGGCGCGTACCCTGGCGGATCTGGAACAGACGCAGGCAATCGCTCGTCATCATCTGCAAGAAGCCCTGCAATACCGGCCAGCAAGCATCACCTGATGCCAGGCACACAGGCTTGCCCAACACAGCACCAGGGATCAGCGGAAGCGGTCGACCTCTTGGCGCAAGCCGGCCGCCAGGGTTTCCAGTTCCTTGGCGGTGATCGCCAGATTCGACACCACCTCCCGCTGTTCGCTGTTGGCCAGCGCAATGCTTTGCAGGTTACTGCTGAGCACGTTCGCCGTGCTGCTCTGTTCCTGGGTCGCCGTGGTGATCGCGGCAAATTGCTGGCCGGCCGACCGGCTTTGCTCGTCGATACGCGCCAGGGCCGACGCCACGTCGGCGTTGCGCGACAGGCCTTCCTGCATCAGCACATTACCGCGCTCCATGGTGCTGATGGCATTGCCGGTTTCCTGCTGGATACTCTGAATCATCCCCGAGATTTCATCCGTGGCTTCACGGGTCCGCGAGGCCAGGTTGCGCACTTCGTCGGCAACCACCGCAAAACCCCGGCCCTGCTCGCCGGCCCGAGCGGCTTCGATGGCGGCGTTGAGCGCCAGCAGGTTGGTTTGTTCGGCAATGGAGGTGATCACACCGACGATCCCGCCGATTTCCTGGGAGCGCTGGCCAAGGGTGTTGATCACCGTGGCCGTGCTGTTCAGGGCCGTGGCGATATGTTCCAGCGAGGACGACGCCTCCTGCATCGACGCACGACCAATGCGGGTTTGCTGGGCGTTCTCCTGAGCCAGGCGCTCGGTGTTACCCATGTTGTCGGCGATGTTCAGCGAAGTGGCGCTGAACTCTTCTACAGCGCCGGCCATGCTGGTGATTTCACCCGACTGCTGCTCCATGCCTTCATAAGCACCGCCCGACAGGCCAGACAGTGCCTGAGCACGGCTGTTGACCTCTTCGGCCGCCTTGCGGATGTGCGACACCATCGTCGACAACGCCTCGCCCATCTGGTTGAAGCTGCGCGCCAATTGGCCGATCTCGTCGTGGCTGGACACATTGAGGCGCGCACTCAAGTCGCCCGCACCCAGCGCCTCGGCCTGGCGCACCAGGTCGCTCAACGGCGCCAGTTTGCTGCGCAACAGCCAGACCGTGGCACCCACCGCCAGCAGCATCGCCAATACGCTGCCGATCACCAGGCGAATACCCACGTCCCAGGTCACGGAGCGAATCTCGGCCTTGGGCATGCTCGCCACCACCGACCACGGGCCCCCTTCGAATGGCACCGAGACACTGTAGAAATCTTCGTTCTTGTCGCTCCAGAAGCGCCCGTCGCCTGGGTTTTTCGCCAGGTCGAGCATGACCGGAATCGCCTGGTCCAGCGCCTGTACGCCAGCCGGAGGCACCAACCAGTGTTTCTGTTCGTCGAGCAAGGCCAGCGAGCCGGTCTGGCCAATGCGGAAGCGTTTGAGGTTGTCGAACTGGGCCTTCTGCTCATCGGTGTAGTCGAAGCCGATAAACAGCACGGCGATCACCTTGCCGCTGGCATCGCGCACCGGGCTGTACTGAGTCATGTAGGAACGATCGAACAAAACCGCCCGCCCGATATAGGCTTGCCCGCCCAGCACGCGCTGGTACGCCGGGCCCTGGCGGTCCAGTACGGTGCCGATGGCACGGTTGCCGTCCTGCTTGGTCAGGGAGGTGCTGATGCGGATAAAGTCATCGCCACTGCGCACGAACACCGTGGCCACGCCGCCGGACATCTGCTTGAACTCGTCCACTTCAGCGAAATTGTTGTTCAGCACCTCGTCGCCCAGATAGAGGCTGGGGGTTTGCACACCCGCCACGGCGACCGGCTGGTCGGCGTGCACACTCAACCCGGCGCCAAAGCGCTTTTCGAACAGCCCGCTCAAACGCTGTGTACTCTCGCGCAAGGTACCGTGGAAGGTGTTGAGCTGGTCGGCGAGCAAGCGCGCCTCACTGGCCAAGTGTTCTTCGCGGGTATCGAGGTTGGCGGAGTCGAGGGAACGCAGGGCGAAAACAGTACTGCCGCTGATGACGACAGCCAGAATCACGGCCAATGCGAGGCCCAGTTGGGAGGCGATCCGAGCGCGAGGTTGAGACATGACAGCTCCTGGCCGAGGCCAGGATCATCCTGATCTCATAGCACAGCTCGGCAAATTATCTAGAAGGGAAACGTTGGTGCACGATGGTTCCAACACCCTTACTTCGGCGGGCCAGACCAATACTTGAGCGACCCGCAGGGGTATCCGGCAAACGATTGCATGAACGGTCGCCACGGCGTCAATCAAGACGCTCAACGACAGGCAGTGCCATCGCCTTCACTTCCCCCTGAAGAAACTCCGCCAGGCGCCGCAAACGCTCGCCACCCGGGCGGGTTTTCGGCCACACCAGGTAGTAGTTTTCGCCACTGGCCACGGCAGTGGGCCACGGCAGGCTCAAACGTCCCTGGGCAACGTCTTCGGCCACCATCAACAGGTCGCCCATGGATACACCGTAACCACGCGCAGCCGCGATCATGCCCAATTCAAGCGTATCGAAAACCTGGCCACCCTTGAGCGACACCTGGGATGACAACCCCATGCGCTCCAGCCAATTGCGCCAGTCACGACGGTCGGGAGTGGGGTGCAGCAACTCGGCGGCTGCCAATCGCTGTACATCCCAGGGACCGTCAGTCAGCAAGTTCGGTGCGCCTACCGGGATCAGCAGCTCGGGGAACAGGTAACTGGCCTCCCAGTCCGCCGGAAAATGCCCGTAGCTCAGCAACACCGCACAATCGAAAGGCTCCTGGTTGAAGTCCACTTCATCCACGCTCATCCAGGCACTGGTGAGTTGCACTTCGTTGCCCGGCTGCAACGCGCGAAAGCGACTGAGCCGCGCCAATAGCCAGCGCATGGTCAGGGTCGACGGCGCCTTCATGCGCAGGATGTCGTCTTCGGCGTTCAAGGTGTGACACGCCCGCTCCAGCGCGGCGAACCCTTCACGCACACCGGGCAGCAACAAGCGCGCCGCCTCGGTCAGCTGCAAGGTACGCCCGCTGCGCTGGAACAGCCGACAGGCGAAATGCTCTTCCAGGGTACGGATGTGCCGGCTCACCGCACTTTGGGTAATGGACAACTCCTCCGCCGCCCGGGTGAAGGAGTGGTGCCGAGAGGCTGCCTCAAAGGCACGCAGAGCATAAAGCGGAGGAAGACGACGTGACATCCGGAAAACTCCTATAGCGCATCGACGTAACGTAACAGATTCATCCGGCATGAGTTTTAATCATGCGAACAATCGCTTTTATCCCTTTGTGCAATCGGTCGCGAGCGCCGAGAATCGACCCTTCCCCTACCCTCTGACTTTTAGAGCGTGATGATCATGCAGCATCCGGCGCGTACCGAACTCTGGGCCATTTTGCGGCTGTCAGGGCCGTTGATTGCTTCACAGTTGGCCCACATGCTGATGGTGCTGACCGACACCCTGATGATGGCCCGCCTGAGTCCCGAAGCCCTGGCCGGGGGTGGGCTGGGGGCGGCCAGTTATTCATTTGTGTCGATTTTCTGCATCGGCGTGATCGCCGCAGTCGGCACGCTGGTGGCCATCCGTCACGGCGCGGGCGATATCGAGGGTGCCACTCGCCTGACCCAGGCCGGTCTCTGGCTTGCCTGGCTGATGGCCCTGGCCGCCGGCCTGCTGCTGTGGAACCTCAAGCCGTTGCTGCTGATGTTCGGCCAGACCGAAACCAACGTGCAGTCCGCCGGGCAATTCCTGACGATCCTGCCGTTCGCCTTGCCCGGCTACCTGAGTTTCATGGCGTTGCGCGGCTTCACCAGTGCCATCGGCAAGGCCACACCCGTGATGGTGATCGCCCTGGGCGGCACTGTGCTCAATTACCTGCTCAACCACGCGTTGATCGAAGGAATGTTCGGCCTGCCGAAACTGGGCCTGATGGGCATTGGCCTGGTGACTGCGATTGTCGCCAACGGGATGGCGCTGGCACTGATGTGGTACATCCGCCACGACCGCACGTACGCCGCCTACCCGCTGAGCACCGGCCTGCTGCGTCTTAACACCCAATACCTGCGTGAACTGTGGCGTCTGGGCCTGCCGATTGGTGGTACCTACGCCGTGGAAGTCGGGCTGTTTGCCTTCGCTGCGCTGTGCATGGGCACCATGGGCAGTACGCAACTGGCGGCCCACCAGATCGCCCTGCAGATCGTTTCGGTGGCGTTCATGGTGCCGGCGGGGATGTCCTACGCAGTGACCATGCGTATCGGCCAGCATTACGGCGCCGGGCAGTTGCTGCACGCGCGCATGGCCGGCCGTGTCGGCATAGGCTTTGGCGCCGCCGTGATGCTGGGGTTTGCCGCCATGTTGTGGCTGTTTTCCGATCCGCTGGTAGGACTGTTCCTAGACCATGACGACCCGGCATTTCACAACGTGATCGTCCTGGCCGTCAGCCTGTTGGCCGTGGCGGCCTGGTTCGAGCTTTTCGACGGTGTGCAGACCATCGCCATGGGCTGCATCCGCGGTCTGAAGGATGCGAAAACCACCTTTCTGGTCGGGCTTGGTTGCTATTGGCTGATCGGCGCACCTTCGGCCTGGCTGATGGCCTTCCACCTGGGCTGGGGGCCGACCGGCGTGTGGTGGGGCCTGGCGCTGGGCCTGGCCTGTGCTGCCATCAGCCTGACCTGGGCGTTTGAAATGAAGATGAAGCGGATGATTCGGCAGGAGCCCGAGGTTCGCGCTGAATTCCAGGCTATGTAGCCTGACCGGAGGATGTGTGCGGTCGATATGGGAGCTGGCAAGCCAGCTCCCACATTGATCAAGCTCCCAATTCAACCCAGCAGAGCCTGCCGACCCTTGCCGAATGTCAGGTACTCCACCAACTCCGAAAGCGGCAACGGCTTGCTGATCAGATAACCCTGGGCCTGGTCGCAGCCGAACAACCTCAGCAGGGCAAGCTGCTCCGGTGTTTCCACGCCCTCGGCCACCACTTCCAGGTTGAGGTTGTGGGCCAGGTTGATCATGGCGTGTACCAGCTTGCGGTTTTCTTCACGCCCCTCCATGCCGCCGACAAAGCTCTTGTCGATCTTCAACAAGGCGATGGGCAGGCTGTTGAGGTGCACGAACGATGAAAAGCCGGTGCCGAAGTCGTCCAGCGAGAACCGCACGCCCAAACGGCCGAGGGCGTCCATGGTCTGCTTGACCAGATCGCTGCGGCGCATCACTGCGGTTTCAGTCAGTTCGAATTCCAGCCATTGCGCTTCCACGCCGCGCTCGGCAATCAGCCGGCTGAGGGTCGACAGTAACTGGCTGTCCTGAAACTGACGGAACGACAGGTTGACCGCCATGTGCAATGGCGGCAGCCCGCGCTCGCGCAGGGCCTGCATGTCGCGCAGGGCCCGGGAGATTACCCAGTACCCCAACGGCACGATCAACCCGCTTTGTTCGGCCAGCGGCACGAACTCGCTGGGCGGCAACAGGCCGCGCTCGCCGTGACGCCAGCGCACCAACGCTTCAAGGCCGACGATATGCCCGTCGTCCAGGTCCAGGCGCGGCTGGTAGTGCAGCTCCAGTTCATCCCGACGCAGGGCACGGCGCAGCTCGCTTTCCAGGTCGGCCAGGCTGCGCGCGTTACGGTTGATCCGCTCGTTGAAGATGTGAAAGGTGCAGCCCTGGGTGCTCTTGGCCTGCTGCATGGCAATGTGGGCGTGCCACATCAGCGGGTCTGCCCCGGCGCGGGCACGGGCGTGCGCCACCCCCAGGCTGCAGCCGATCAGCAGGCTTTCGCCGTCCACCCAGTAGGGCTCGGCCATGACTTCGGTAATGCGCTCGGCCATCCACTCGGCACGCTGGGGTGCACGGCGGGTGTCGATCAGCAGGGCGAACTCGTCGCTGCCCAAGCGAGCCAGTTGATCTCCGACCTCGAGCTGGCTCTTGAGCCGCGAGACCACTTGCAGGATCAGCCGGTCGCCGGCCTGGTGGCCGAGGGCGTCGTTGGCGTGGCGGAAGTTGTCGAGGTCCAGGTGACCGAGGGCCAGGCCACGACCTTCGTTCTCGGCCAGCCGCGCCGCGAGCAGGGTCTGGAAGCCCTGGCGGTTGGCGATGCCGGTGAGCGGGTCCTGTTCGGCGAGGCGCTGCAGGGTCGTTTCGAGCACACCGCGTTCACGCACGTGACGCAGGCAGCGGCGCAATATGTCAGCGTCCAGTGCATCGCGCACCAACCAGTCACTGGCGCCCAAGGGCGAAACCAGCGGTTCCTGCTCCAGCAGCAGCACACACGGCAGGCTGCAACGGCCAGGTCCGGGTTGCAGGTCTGGCGTGGTCAGCAGCACGGCACCGTGATCGTCGTCGAAAAGACGACTCACCGAGTCCCAGTTTGGCGCACTGATCAGCACAGCCCCCTCGCCCATCGGCGCCAGGCACTCGCGCAACAACGCTGCCCACTCAGGCATATCGGCCAGTAGCAGCAAACGCAAGGGTTCGACAGGCGTAGACAAGCTAGCTCCCTAGACTCTGCAAGATTTCGTCGGCGGCGGGCATTATGACGTGCGACCGAATAATGACCAATGACATGGATTATCAACTACGCAGGCTGCGAGTATCAGTCGCGAATGTTAGCCGCAAATAATCCCCACATCCTGCGGCAAAGTATCAAAACCGGCAAATTTAGATCGAGCGGTACGTCACACTGTCGTTCTGTGAGAGCAGAATCCTGCGAGCCTGTTAAAATGCCCGCCCTTTTTGCTCAATGACCCCCTGAACTCTGTATGTCCCGACTCAATCCCCGGCAGCAAGAAGCCGTGAACTACGTCGGCGGCCCTCTATTGGTGCTCGCCGGCGCTGGCTCCGGCAAGACCAGCGTGATCACCCGCAAGATCGCGCACCTGATCCAGAACTGCGGCATCCGCGCCCAGTACATCGTCGCCATGACCTTTACCAACAAGGCGGCGCGGGAAATGAAGGAGCGCGTCGGCACCCTGCTGCGCGCGGGCGAAGGCCGTGGCCTCACGGTGTGCACCTTCCACAACCTGGGCCTGAACATCATCCGCAAGGAGCATGTGCGCCTGGGCTACAAGCCGGGCTTCTCGATCTTTGACGAGACCGATGTGAAGTCGCTGATGACCGACATCATGCAGAAGGAATACGCAGGCGACGACGGCGTGGATGAGATCAAGAACATGATCGGCGCCTGGAAAAACGACCTGATCCTGCCCGCCCAGGCCCTGGAAAACGCGCGCAACCCCAAGGAACAGACCGCCGCCATCGTCTACACCCACTACCAGCGCACGCTCAAGGCGTTCAACGCGGTGGACTTCGACGACCTGATCCTGCTGCCGGTGAAACTGTTCGAGGAACACGCCGATATCCTCGAAAAATGGCAGAACCGGGTGCGCTACCTGCTGGTGGACGAATACCAGGACACCAACGCCAGCCAGTACCTGCTGGTGAAAATGCTCATTGGCAAACGCAACCAGTTCACCGTGGTTGGCGACGACGACCAGTCGATCTACGCCTGGCGCGGCGCCCGCCCGGAAAACCTGATGCTGCTCAAGGAGGACTACCCCTCCTTGAAAGTGGTGATGCTGGAACAGAACTACCGCTCCACCAGCCGTATTCTGCGCTGCGCCAACGTGCTGATTTCCAACAACCCCCACGAGTTCGAAAAACAACTGTGGAGCGAAATGGGCCATGGCGACGAGATCCGTGTGATTCGCTGCCGCAACGAAGACGCCGAAGCCGAGCGCGTGGCCATGGAAATCCTCAGCCTGCACTTGCGCACCGATCGGCCCTACAGTGATTTCGCGATCCTCTATCGCGGCAACTACCAGGCCAAGCTGATCGAGCTGAAATTGCAGCACCACCAGGTGCCGTATCGCCTGTCGGGCGGCAACAGCTTTTTCGGACGCCAGGAAGTGAAAGACCTGATGGCCTACTTCCGCCTGATCGTAAACCCGGATGACGACAACGCCTTCTTGCGGGTGATCAACGTGCCGCGCCGGGAAATCGGCTCCACCACCCTGGAAAAGCTCGGCAACTACGCCACCGAACGCAAGATTTCGATGTACGCCGCCACCGACGAAATCGGTCTGGGCGAGCACCTGGACACGCGTTTCACCGATCGTCTGTCGCGTTTCAAGCGCTTCATGGACAAGGTCCGCGAACAGTGCGCCGGCGAAGACCCGATCAGCGCCCTGCGCAGCATGGTCATGGACATCGACTACGAAAACTGGCTGCGCACCAACAGCTCCAGCGACAAGGCCGCCGACTACCGCATGAGCAACGTGTGGTTCCTGATCGAGGCGCTGAAAAACACCCTGGAAAAAGACGAAGACGGCGAAATGACCGTCGAGGATGCCATCGGCAAGCTGGTACTGCGCGACATGCTCGAGCGCCAGCAGGAAGAAGAAGATGGCGCCGAAGGCGTGCAGATGATGACCCTGCATGCCTCCAAGGGCCTGGAATTTCCCTACGTGTTCATCATGGGCATGGAAGAGGAAATCCTCCCGCACCGCTCCAGCATCGAAGCCGACACCATCGAAGAAGAACGCCGCCTGGCCTACGTGGGCATTACCCGCGCACGTCAGACCCTGGCCTTCACCTTTGCCGCCAAGCGCAAGCAATACGGCGAGATCATCGATTGTGCCCCCAGCCGGTTCCTGGATGAGCTGCCGCCGGACGACCTGGCCTGGGAAGGCAATGACGACACCCCGACCGAGGTGAAGGCCGTTCGCGGCAATACCGCCCTGGCGGATATACGCGCGATGTTAAAGCGCTAGAATCGACTACTTTTCAATCTACTTTCGGCGCACGTCGCGCCATTAGAGGAAGCTTTCCGTGGAAGCACTGCACAAGAAAATTCGCGAAGAAGGCATCGTGCTTTCCGATCAGGTACTCAAGGTCGACGCCTTTCTGAACCACCAGATCGACCCGGCCCTGATGAAACTGATCGGCGACGAATTCGCTGCGCTGTTCAAGGACTCGGGCGTCACCAAGATCGTCACCATCGAAGCCTCAGGGATCGCACCGGCGATCATGACCGGCCTGAACCTGGGCGTGCCGGTGATTTTCGCGCGCAAGCAGCAATCCCTGACCCTGACGGAAAACCTGCTGTCGGCGACCGTTTACTCCTTCACCAAGAAGGTCGAAAGCACCGTGGCGATATCCCCGCGCCACTTGACCAGCAGCGACCGTGTACTGGTGATCGATGACTTCCTGGCCAACGGCAAGGCGTCCCAGGCACTGATTTCGATCATCAAGCAAGCCGGCGCGACCGTGGCGGGCCTGGGGATCGTGATCGAGAAGTCGTTCCAGGGCGGCCGTGCAGAATTGGATGCGCAGGGTTATCGGGTTGAATCGCTGGCGCGGGTGAAGTCGCTGGAAGGCGGCGTCGTCACTTTCATCGAATAATCGGGAACACACCCAATATTCAGGGTGGGCACTCATTCAAAATGTGGGAGCTGGCTTGCCTGCGATAGCGGAGTCTCAGACAACAGAGACGTTGCCTGTCAGGCCCTCATCGCAGGCAAGCCAGCTCCCACATTTGATTGACGGTAGCCGTTAGTGTGCGGTGGCCTGCAAGCCCGCCAGCAATAACCGCTGGTATAAATCCTCTTTCAACCCCTCCGGCTTATCCAACCGCATCCGCTTCAGATGCTCGGGAAACGCCTCTGGCTCCGGTGCATCCAGCGCCGCCTTGCCCAACTCCAGAATCTCCGTCAGCTTGAACTTGCTTTTGAGCCAGTTCAGCGCGCGCAACAAGTCCCGCTCTTCATCCGTGAAATCACTGCCCAGCGGATACTCCGGAAACAATCGGCGATGCCGCGCCTGGATGCCCTTGAGCCGCTCTGGCGTATTGTCGGCAAAACGCGGGTCGAGCTGGAAATCCCTGGGCAGCTTGCCGGCCTTTTGCGCCTGTTCGATCAGGTCACCCTGAAAGCGTGAGTCGGTAACATTGAGCAACGCCTCGATAACCTTGGCATCCGTCTGACCGCGCAAATCGGCAATTCCGTACTCGGTGATGACGATATCCCGCAGGTGCCGCGGAATCGTGCAGTGGCCGTACTCCCAGACGATATTCGAGCTGACCTCACCCGCCGCCTCGCGCCAGCTGCGCAGAATCAGGATCGAGCGCGCGCCCTCCAGCGCATGGCCTTGAGTAACGAAGTTGTATTGCCCGCCCACGCCGCTGAGCACGCGACCGTCTTCTAGTTGGTCGGCAACGCCGGCGCCCAGCAGCGTGACCATGATCGCGCTGTTGATAAACCGCGCATCCAGCCGTTGCAGGCGCTTGAGCTCTTCCTGGCCATACAGCTCGTTGATGTAGCTGATGCGCGTCATGTTGAATTCGAGACGCTTGGCGTGGGTCATTTCCTGTAAGCGCTGGTAAAAACTGCGCGGGCCCAGAAAGAAACCACCGTGGATAGAGATACCGTCGGGCTGCGCTGCGTCGTCGAGCGTACCGGCGTTGGCCTGCGCCTGCGTCGCCACATCCGGGTAGACCTTGCGGCGGACAATCCCCGCGTCCGCCAACACCAGCAGGCCGTTGACGAACATCTCGCTGCAACCGTAAAGGCCACGGGCGAAGGGATCGACACCGCCTTCGTGGCTGATCAACGGCGCCCACTGATACACGTCCAGGTCGGTCAGCAGCAATCGGTAGGCTTCGTTGTCCGCCTGGCGCGCCAGTAAAGCGGCGGTCAATGCATCGCCCATGGAGCCGATGCCGATCTGCAGGGTGCCGCCATCGCGTACCAGCGTGCTGGCATGCAGGCCGATGAAATGGTCCTGGAACCCCACCGGCATGTTCGGCGTGGAAAACAGCGTGGTGCTGTCTTTTTCATCGATCAGGTAATCGAAGGCGTCCATGCCCAGTTCGGCATCCCCGGGCATGTAGGGCAAATCACGATGGACCTGGCCAACGATCAGCACGGTTTCGCCAGCCTCACGGCGCTTGGCGATCATTGGCAGCAAGTCCAGGGTGATATCGGGGTTGCAGCTCAGGCTCAGGCGATCAGGGTGCTCGGCGCTGCTCGCCACCAGTTGCGCCACCAGGTTCAGGCCAGCCGCGTTGATATCACGGGCGGCATGGCTGTAGTTGCTGCTGACGTAATCCTGCTGCGCCGACTCACTGTGCAACAAACTGCCGGGCTGCATGAAGAACTGTTGCACGCGAATGTTGGTGGGCAACTTGTCCTTGTGCAGGTCGGCGAGAAAATCCAGTTCGGGGTAATCACCAAACACGCGCTCGATGAAGGGTTCGAGAAAGCGCTTCTGCAAACCATCACCCATCGTTGGGCGACCCAGGGCCAGTGCGGTGTAGATCGTCAACGTGCGCTCCGGCAACTTGGCAATCCGCCGATACAGCGCGTTGACGAACAGGTTGGGCTTGCCCAGGCCCAGGGGCATGCCCATGTGGATATGCGCCGGCAAGCGCGCCAACACGTCATCAACTGCTTGCTCGATTGAACACAACTGCACGGTCCGACCTCCTGAACATTCCATGATTAGGGGTTGGACCGAGCTTGCCGGGTCTTTGCTGCAATGAACAGCGTTGAAAGACAAATACCAGGCACAAAAAAACCGCTCGCAAGCGGCTTTTTTGGCGAAGGTCGGCGATTTAGAGCCCCGACATCTTCTTGATCGCGCCCTTGAGGTCATCATCCGAGCAATCCGCGCAGGTGCCTTTTGGCGGCATGGCGTTGATGCCCGTGATCGCCTTGGCCAGGATGCCGTCGAGGCCGCCCTGGTGATCGGCGCGCTCTTTCCACGCGGCGGTGTCGCCGATTTTTGGCGCGCCCAGCAGGCCGCTGCCATGGCAGGCGTTGCAGTGTTTGGCGATCACTTCGTCCGGCGTCTTCGCCCCACCGCCACCACCAGCGGCCACCGCGACTTCCATGCCCTTGCACTCCTTGCCCTGGACGCAGACCTGGCCCACAGGCTCCAGGCGCTTGGCAATTTCATCATTGGTCGCAGCTTGAGCGCTGACAGCCCATAGGGCCAGTACGGTTGCTGGTGCAGCCAGCATTTTCATAATTAGGTTCACGCGTTCACCCTCAATGGTGGCTATTCACGCCTGCGGCCACGGTTTCGCAGGCGGCGAAAGTATAACGGTTAGCCCGCCGGGCCGAAACAACCCTATTAAATAAAGGGAGATTCGACCTTGCGGAATACAGCTACGGGTGTGTCTGCAACGCTGGCAGCACGCCTCTTCTGTCAAAAGTTCGCCGGTGTGGCTGCGCTGATTAGTCGCGCCGGCACATCGAACGGGTTGCGAAAACGATGGGGCTTGGTGCTTTCAAAGTAGTAGCTATCGCCGGCTTCGAGCACAAAAGTTTCAAGTCCGACCACCAATTCAAGGCGGCCTTCCACCAGAATCCCGGTTTCTTCGCCTTCGTGGGTGAGCATTTCTTCGCCAGTGTCGGCGCCAGGCGGATAAATTTCGTTGAGAAACGCAATCGCCCGGCTGGGGTGCGCCCGGCCTACCAGTTTCATGGTGACGGCGCCGTCAGAGATGTCGATCAGCTCATTGGCTTTATAGACGATCTGCGTGGGTATTTCCTGGAGGATCTCCTCGGAAAAGAACTCGACCATGGACATGGGGATGCCGCCCAGCACCTTGCGCAAGGAGCTGATCGAGGGGCTGACGCTGTTTTTCTCGATCATCGAAATGGTGCTGTTGGTGACGCCCGCACGCTTGGCAAGCTCACGCTGGGAAAGACCTTTGAGTTTACGGATGGATTGCAGTCGTTCGCCGACGTCCAATGCAGGAGCCTCCTAGGATTCAGGCGTTGTTGTAGTGAGCGTTATCATGGCGACAGCGTTCAGTATTTACAACACTTGGGCCTAAATCCGGGCGACCGTCATCCGTAGGGCCGCGTCAGGCGCCGGAATAGAGCCTTGGCACGCGGCGCAGGTTGCAGAAAATCTGGTACGGAATGGTCTCGGCGGCAGTCGCAACGTCACTGGCGAGGATGTTTTTACCCCACAACTCCACCGGGGAGCCCAGCCCGGCCTGAGGCACATCCGTGAGGTCGATGCACAGCATGTCCATGGAAACGCGCCCCAGCAACTGGCTGCGCTGCCCGGCCACCAGCACCGGCGTACCGGTTGGCGCGTGACGCGGGTAGCCGTCGGCATAGCCCATGGCAACCACGCCGATACGCATCGGTTTTGGCGTAATAAACTTGGCACCATAGCCCACCGGCTCGCCGGCCGGCAGTTCGCGCACGCAGATGACTTTCGACTCCAGGGTCATCACCGGCTGCAACCGCGCGGCCACGGCCTGGTCTTCACCAAACGGTGTTGCACCGTAGAGCATGATGCCCGGGCGCACCCAGTCGCTGCTCACATTCGGCCAACCCATCACCGACGGCGAGTTGCGCAGACTGGTTTCTGCCGACAAGCCTTGGCGCGCCGCTTCGAATACCGCCACTTGCTCGTTGCTGCGTACACAGTCGAGCTCATCGGCGCGGGCGAAGTGGCTCATCAGGACGATTTTCCCAACCTTGCCGCTCGCCAGCAGGCGCTGATAAGCCTCGTGATAATCCTTGGGGTGCAGACCGACACGGTGCATGCCCGAATCCAGCTTGAGCCAGACGGTCAGCGGCTTGCTCAGCCTGGCTTGCTCGATCGCGTCCAACTGCCATAACGAATGCACCACGCACCACAAATCATGCTCGTTGATCAGCGGCAGCTCGTCAGCCTCGAAAAAGCCTTCGAGCAACAGTACCGGCGCACGAATCCCCGCCGCGCGCAGCTCCAACGCCTCTTCGATACACGCCACGGCAAACCCATCGGTCTCAGCTTCCAAGGCCTGGGCCACACGCACGGCACCGTGCCCGTAGGCATCGGCCTTGACCACGGCCAGGGCCTTGGCCCCCGTGACTTCACGGGCCAATTGGTAGTTGTGGCGCAGGGCTTGGAGATCGATCAGGGCACGGGCAGGACGCATGGCGGCAGGCTTCTAGGCGGCAGAGTGAAGAAAAACCGGTACCGACCGACAACGTCGGCACCGGGAGAGGGATCCAGGTTTAAGGCAGGGCCGCCACAACGGACAGCTCTACCAGGATTTCCGGTTCGCACAGCTTGGCTTCGACAGTGGCACGGGCCGGAGCAACGCCCTTGGGCAACCACTTGTCCCACACCGCGTTCATGCCGGCGAAGTCGGCGTCGATGTCTTTCAGGTAAATCGTCACCGACAGCAACTTGCTTTTATCGGTGCCGGCCAGGTCCAGCAAACGCTCGATATTGGCCAGGGTTTCACGGGTCTGCTGTTCAATGCCGGCACTCATGTCGTCGCCGACTTGCCCGGCCAGATACACGGTACCGCTGTGAACGACGATCTGGCTCATGCGCTCATTGGTGAGCTGGCGCTGGATGGACATGCTTTGCAGACTCCTGGTGGTTGCCATAACGGGAAATGTCGAGGCCGGCCGCACTGATCTGCGGTGTTTTCTTCGCCATCAGGTCGGCCAGCAAGCGCCCGGAACCACAGGCCATGGTCCAGCCGAGGGTGCCGTGGCCAGTATTCAGGAACAGGTTCTTGAACGGGGTGGCACCGACAATCGGCGTGCCGTCGGGAGTGGTCGGACGCAGACCGGTCCAGAAACTGGCTTCGGTCAAGTCGCCGCCCTGAGGATAAAGGTCGTTGACGATCATCTCCAGGGTTTCGCGCCGACGAGGATTCAGCGACAGGTCAAAACCGGCTATTTCAGCCATGCCGCCGACGCGGATACGGTTGTCGAAACGGGTAATCGCGACCTTGTAGGTCTCGTCGAGAATGGTCGAAGTCGGCGCCATCGCCGGGTTGGTGATCGGCACAGTCAGCGAGTAGCCCTTGAGTGGGTACACCGGTGCCTTGATCCCCAGTGGCTTGAGCAGCTTCGGCGAGTAACTGCCGAGGGCCAGCACGTAGCGGTCGGCGGTTTCCAGCTTGCCGTCGATCCACACGCCGTTGATGCGGTCACCAGCGTAGTCGAGACGCTGGATATCCTGTTCAAAACGGAACTCGACGCCCAGTTCCTTGCACAGGTCGGCCAGGCGAGTAGTGAATATCTGGCAGTCGCCGGTCTGGTCGTTCGGCAGGCGCAGGGCGCCGGCAAGGATGTCGGTGACGCTGGCCAGGGCGGGTTCGACGCGGGCGATGCCGGCGCGGTCGAGCAGCTCGAAGGGGACGCCGGACTCTTTAAGCACGGCAATATCCTTGGCCGCGCCGTCGAGCTGGGCCTGGGTGCGGAACAGCTGGGTAGTCCCCAGGCTACGGCCCTCGTAGGCAATGCCGGTCTCGGCACGCAGTTCATCAAGGCAATCACGGCTGTACTCGGACAGCCGCACCATGCGCTCCTTGTTTACGGCATAGCGGCTGGCGGTGCAGTTGCGCAGCATCTGCGCCATCCACAGGTATTGATCGATGTCGCCGGTGGCCTTGATCGCCAGCGGCGCGTGGCGCTGCAACAGCCACTTGATGGCCTTGAGTGGCACGCCTGGCGCAGCCCAGGGCGAAGCATAGCCTGGAGAGACCTGGCCGGCGTTGGCGAAACTGGTTTCCATGGCAGCGGCAGGCTGACGGTCGACCACGACCACTTCAAAACCGGCCCGCGCCAAATAGTAGGCACTGGTCACACCAATGACGCCGCTACCCAAGACCAGAACGCGCATTTTTATATCCTCATCGCGGGCGTGGCCGCTGACGTGTGTTGTTCGAGCAATGATGTGCGCAGTGTAAAAAACTATTGCCAGTGCATTTCACTATATAAGCACCTATATTTGGCGACAATTCTTGGCAAAAACCCTTTTCACAGAGGCGTATCCCCTATGCGTACCAACACCCAGACCAAGCGGGAGCTGGACAAGATCGACCGCAACATCCTGCGCATCCTGCAAACCGACGGGCGCATTTCGTTCACGGAGCTGGGCGAAAAGGTTGGGCTGTCGACCACGCCGTGCACCGAGCGGGTACGCCGCCTGGAGCGCGAAGGGATCATCATGGGCTACAACGCGCGGCTCAACCCGCAACATTTGAAAGGCAGCCTGCTGGTATTTGTCGAGATCAGCCTCGATTACAAGTCCGGCGACACCTTTGAAGAATTTCGTCGCGCCGTGCTGAAGCTGCCCCATGTATTGGAGTGCCACCTGGTGTCCGGGGACTTTGACTATCTGGTGAAAGCGCGCATTTCGGAGATGGCGTCGTACCGCAAACTGCTCGGCGATATCTTGCTCAAGCTGCCCCATGTGCGCGAGTCCAAGAGTTATATCGTGATGGAGGAAGTGAAGGAGAGCCTGAACCTGCCGATCCCGGACTGACTGACACAACACCGTCAACTGTGGGAGCTGGCTTGCCAGCTCCCACATTAACCGAGTTAAACCAGCACTTGCCGTGTGCTGGCCATGTAGTCGTGAATCTGCTTCTCAACCCGTGGATGAATCAGCTCCACCGGCCTGCGCCCATTCGGGCACGGCAAGGTCTGGGTGGTGCCGAACAAGCGACAGATCAAAGGACGCTCGTCATACACCGTGCAGCCATTCGGTCCCAGGTGCACGCAATTGAGCTCATCCATGGCGGCGTCCTGCTCAGCGGCCGTCTTGCGGGGCAGGCGCGACATTTCCTCGGGCGATGTGGTCACCGGGCCACAACAGTCGTGGCAGCCGGGCACACACTCGAACGAAGGAATCTGCCTGCGCAATGCGCTGATTGTCTGACGGTTGCAACTCATCGAAACCCATACCGAACGGCGAACACGCGTGGATTCTGCCGCAAAACGCCCCGCGCAGACAGCTTCGCCTCACCGCTGTATCCTGCGTCAAATTTTCCAAACAGGGATGCTCCCCATGACCGCCAGCGCCCGGCACACCACGTCCTACTACGCAGCCAGCAGTGTGCCGCAACCCGATTACCCGGCGTTGACCGGAGAAATCACGGCGGATGTGTGTGTGGTCGGCGGAGGGTTTTCCGGGCTGAACACGGCACTGGAACTGGCCGAACGCGGCTTCAGCGTGGCGTTGCTGGAAGCGCGCAAGATTGCCTGGGGCGCCAGCGGGCGCAATGGCGGCCAGCTGATTCGCGGCGTCGGCCATGGGCTGGATCAGTTTGCCAATATCATCGGTACCGACGGCGTGCGCCAGATGAAGCTGATGGGCCTGGAAGCCGTGGAGATCGTACGCGAGCGCGTCGAGCGCTACCAAATCCCCTGCGACCTGACCTGGGGCTACTGCGACCTTGCCAACAAACCTCGCGACCTGCATGGCCTGGCCGAAGATGCCGAAGAACTGCGCGGCCTCGGCTATCGCCATGAAGTGCGCCTGCTGCATGCGGGCGAAATGGGCAGCGTGATCGGCTCCGACCGCTACGTGGGCGGCATGATCGATATGGGCTCCGGCCATTTGCACCCATTGAACCTGGCCCTCGGTGAAGCCGCAGCGGCGCAGCAATCGGGCGTGAAGTTGTTCGAGCAGTCCGAAGTCACCCGCATCGACTACGGCCCCACGCTCAACATCCACACCGCCCAGGGCAACGTGCGCGCCAAAACCCTGGTACTGGCCTGCAACGCCTACCTCAATGGCTTGAACCCGCACTTGAGCGGCAAAGTACTGCCCGCCGGCAGCTACATCATCGCCACCGAACCGTTGAGCGAAGCGCAGGCCGCCAACCTGCTGCCGCAAAATATGGCGGTGTGTGACCAGCGGGTGACGGTGGATTATTTCCGGCTGTCCGCCGACCTCCGCCTGCTGTTCGGCGGCGCCTGCCACTATTCCGGTCGCGATCCCAAGGACATCGGCGCCTACATGCGTCCGAAGATGCTGCACGTGTTCCCTCAGTTGGCCGACGTAAAAATCGACTATCAGTGGGGCGGCATGATCGGCATCGGCGCCAACCGCCTGCCGCAGATCGGACGGCTGGCAGACCAGCCCAACGTGTATTACGCCCAGGCCTACGCAGGCCATGGACTGAATGCCACGCACCTGGCCGGCAAGCTGTTGGCCGAAGCCATCAGCGGTCAGCAGCAGGGCCGTTTCGACCTGTTCGCCCAGGTGCCGCACATCACCTTCCCCGGCGGCGAGCACCTGCGCTCGCCGCTGCTGGCGCTGGGGATGCTCTGGCATCGCCTCAAAGAGCTGGTGTGAATCAGCTGCGCCAGAAGGGTTTCAAACCTTCCTGACGCGCTTGTTCGGCGCTCAGCCCGACATCGCGCAATTGCTCGGGGGTCAACTCCAGCAAGGCTTTGCGGGTATGACGACGGCGCCAGAACGCATCCCAGCGACTCAGAGCGGGCACGGACAACACCCGCTCCTGCCCCGCTTCCAGTTCCTGACCGTGTAACGCCAACCGCACATCGCTCATGCCGCTCATTTTGCTGCCCCTCATTTGCCTGTTGCCATGAGTGACTAGAATGGGCGGATGACAAAAACCAATACAGATTCAACCCATATTTATTAAATCCATACAGATACTGCCTATCGACGGCTGAATCCTGTATTTTTCCCTCATCTGTACTGGTCTCCAGGGAGCGACCGTCATGACGCTTTACGTCAATCTCGCCGAATTGCTCGGCACCCGCATCGAACAGGGCTTCTATCGCCCCGGCGATCGGTTGCCCTCCGTACGGGCCTTGAGCGTAGAACATGGGGTTAGTCTGAGCACTGTCCAGCAGGCTTATCGCTTGCTGGAAGACAACGGCTTGGCCACACCGAAGCCGAAATCCGGCTATTTCGTGCCCGTCAGTCGCGAGTTGCCAGCCCTCCCCGAGGTGGGTCGCCCGGCCCAGCGTCCAGTGGAAATCTCGCAATGGGACCAGGTGCTGGAGCTGATTCGCGCCGTGCCTCGCAAGAACGTCATACAGATGGGGCGCGGCATGCCGGATGTATTGTCGCCCACCATGAAACCCTTGCTTCGCAGCCTTGCACGCGTCAGCCGCCGCCAGGATCTGCCGGGGCTGTACTACGACAATATTCTTGGCTGTATGGAACTGCGCGAACAAATTGCGAGATTGTCGCTGGATTCAGGCTGTCAGTTGACCGCCGAAGACATCGTCATCACCACCGGCTGCCACGAAGCGCTGTCCGCCAGCATTCACGCGATCTGCGAGCCTGGCGATATCGTCGCGGTGGACTCGCCCAGCTTTCACGGCGCCATGCAGACCCTCAAGGGCCTGGGCATGAAAGCCCTGGAAATCCCCACCGACCCCATCACCGGCATCAGCCTCGAAGCCCTGGAGTTGGCGCTGGAGCAGTGGCCGATCAAGGTCATCCAGCTGACGCCCAACTGCAACAACCCTTTGGGCTACATCATGCCGGAGGCGCGTAAAAAGGCACTGCTGACCCTGGCCCAGCGCTTTGACGTGGCAATCATCGAAGACGATGTGTATGGCGAATTGGCCTACAGCTACCCGCGCCCGCGCACCATCAAGTCCTTCGACGAGGATGGCCGTGTATTGCTGTGCAGCTCATTCTCGAAAACCCTCGCCCCTGGCCTGCGCATCGGCTGGGTAGCTCCGGGCCGTTACCTCGAACGGGTGCTGCACATGAAATACATCAGCACCGGCTCCACTGCCACCCAACCGCAGATTGCCATTGCCGAATTCCTGAAAGGCGGCCATTTCGAACCGCATTTGCGCCGGATGCGTACTCAATACCAACGCAATCGCGACTTGATGATCGATTGGGTCAGCCGCTACTTCCCCGCCGGTACCCGTGCGAGCCGACCCCAGGGCAGTTTCATGCTGTGGGTGGAGCTGCCGGAAGGCTTCGACGCCCTCAAGCTCAATCGCACTTTGGTGGAACAAGGCGTACAGGTGGCCGTAGGCAGTATCTTTTCTGCATCGGGCAAGTACCGGAACTGTCTGCGCATGAACTACGCTGCCAAGCCAACCCCGCAGATTGAAGAGGCCGTGCGCAAGGTCGGTGCGGCCGCGAGCAAGATGCTGGCCGAAGCGACGGACTGACCTTTCCCGTGAAATAACCGTCCTATGCCCACAACCGCCCTGTTCTGGAAGCGACGTCCTTGATGATGCAACGGCTTTTACCGCTTTGCCTGTTGGGCGCCCTGACGCTGGGCGGCTGCGCCACCGTGGAGGTACCGCGCATCCCCAGCGACGCCCTGCCCGCCGCGCAATCTTCGTTTGGCCGCTCGATCCAGGCCCAGGCCGCGCCGCACCAGGGGCGCTCGGGCTTTCGCCTGCTGCCCAACAGCAGCGAAGCGTTCATGGCCCGCGCCGAGCTGATCCGCAACGCCCAGACCAGCCTCGACCTGCAGTACTACATCGTTCACGACGGCATCAGCACACGCATGCTGGTGGATGAACTGCTCAAGGCGGCGGACCGTGGCGTACGGGTACGCATCCTGCTGGACGACACCACCAGTGACGGCCTCGACCAGATCATCGCCACCCTCGCCGCCCACCCCAACATCGAAATTCGCCTGTTCAACCCGCTGCATCTGGGGCGCAGTACCGGCGTGACGCGGGCCATGGGCCGACTGTTCAACCTGTCACTGCAACACCGGCGCATGCACAACAAACTGTGGCTCGCGGACAACAGCGTCGCCATCGTCGGCGGGCGCAACCTGGGGGATGAGTACTTCGACGCCGAGCCCAACCTGAACTTCACCGATATCGACATGCTCAGCGTGGGGCCGGTGGCTGAACAGCTCGGGCACAGTTTCGACCAGTACTGGAACAGCGCGCTGAGCAAACCCATCGACGATTTCGTTTCAAACACACCTTCCAAAGGCGATCTCGCCGCCGCCCGCGTGCGCCTGGAGGCATCGCTGGCCGAGTCGCGCCAGCAGAACCACGTGCTCTACAACCGTTTGCGCACCTATCAGACTCAACCGCGCATGAACATCTGGCGCCGCGAGCTGATCTGGGCCTGGAACCAGGCGCTGTGGGATGCGCCGAGCAAGGTGCTGTCCAAGGCCGACCCGGATCCGCAGCTGTTGCTGACCACACAACTGGCGCCGGAGTTGAAGGGGGTCCGCCGCGAGCTGATGATGATTTCGGCGTACTTCGTCCCTGGGCAACCCGGCCTCGTCTACCTGACCGGGCGCGCCGATGCCGGAGTTTCCGTGAGTCTGTTGACTAACTCACTGGAGGCCACGGACGTGCCTGCCGTACACGGCGGTTATGCGCCTTACCGCAAGGCGTTGCTGGAGCACGGGGTGAAACTCTACGAACTGCGCCGCCAACCGGGCGACCCCGGCGCCGGCAGCGGGCCGCACCTGTTTCGACGCGGCACCTTCCGTGGCTCGGACTCCAGCCTGCACAGCAAGGCGATGATCTTTGACCGGGAAAAATCCTTCATCGGCTCCTTCAACTTCGACCCGCGCTCGGTGTTGTGGAACACCGAAGTCGGCGTGCTGGTAGACAGCCCGGAACTGGCGGAACACGTGCGCAACCTGGCCCTGCAAGGCATGGCGCCGGCTTTGAGCTATGAGGCGAAACTACAGGATGGGCAGGTGGTATGGGTCACGGAGGACAACGGCCAGTTGCACACCCTGACCCGCGAGCCGGGCAGTTGGTGGCGCAGGTTCAATGCCTGGTTCGCCACCAGCGTCGGGCTGGAACGCATGCTCTAAACACACTGCCGAACCCATGTGGGAGCTGGCAAGCCAGCTCCCACAATGCTTGTCGTGTTCCAACGTCAGGCGGGCTGTGCTGCACCGAATGCTCCCTGACGCAGGAGCAACATCACCAACCCAAAGGCACCCGCCGCCATCAGCAACGGCAATGCATGCCCATTGATCCACTGGCTGCCCGCCCCGGCCACCAGCGGGCCGATCAGGCAGCCGATGCCCCACAGCTGGGCCACGTGGGCATTGGCGCGCACCAGCGCATCGTCCCGATAACGCTCGCCGATCAGGATCAGCGACAGCGTGAACAGCCCCCCCGCACTCGCGCCGAACAGCACCCAGATCGGCCAGATCAACAGCGTGTGCATCAGCAACGGAACCGCCAGGCTCGACGCCAGCAACAACAGCGCACACCCCAGGAACAGCGTGCGCCGAGGCAGGTAGTCCGCCAATGCACCGATGGGCAGTTGCAGCAACGCATCGCCGACCACCACCGTACTGACCATGGCCAGGGCGATTTCGGCAGTGAAGCCCTGTTGCAGGCAATACACCGGTAGCAGCGTCAGAATCATCGCTTCGAACGCGGCGAACAACGCCACCGCCCAGGCAATCGCCGGCAGGCTCAGGCAGAAGTGCCACAGGTCGCCGAGCGTCACACTGAAGGACTCGGCCGTCGGTGCGCCGGTACGCCCCAACAGCAGCAACGGCGCCACCATCAACAGACCCACGCCGACCCAGAAACCGTAGTCGTGGTCGGTGCCGATCAATCCCAACAACAGGGGCCCCGAAAGCTGGCTCAACGCATAGCTGCAGCCGTACAACGCCACCAGCCGGCCACGCCACTGCTCCACCACCAATTGGTTGATCCAGCTTTCACCGAGGATGAACACGATGGTCAGGATCACCCCGATCATCAGCCGCAGCACCAGCCACACCGGGTAGCTCGGCAGGATCGCCAACAAGCCGATGGACACTGCGCCGGCCCACAGACACAAGCGCATCAGGTTGGCAGTGCCCAACCACGAGGCCATCCGGCTGGAAACCTTGGCCCCCAGCAGAACGCCAAAAGCCGGCATGGCCGCCATCACGCCAATGGCGAAACTTCCGTAGCCCCAGCTTTCCAGGCGCAGGGACACCAGCGGCATGCTGACACCCAGCGCCAGGCCGACGCTGAGCACCGAGGCCAGGACGGCAAAGTAAGTCGCCCAACGCATTTCCACGCTCCTGTGGATCATGTTTGAGAACACACAAATCAGTGTGGGAGCGGGCTTGCTCGCGAATACGCTGGGTCAGTCAGCACATATACCGACTGAACTACCGTATTCGCGGGCAAGCCCGCTCCCACTTTTTTGAACTGCTGTGATGCCTGAACGTTACAGCTTGATCCAGGTCGCCTTCAGCTCCGTGTATTTGTCGAACGCGTGCAGCGACTTGTCGCGGCCATTACCCGATTGCTTGAAGCCACCGAACGGCGCGGTCATGTCGCCGCCGTCATACTGGTTGACCCATACGCTGCCGGCGCGCAAGGCCCTGGCGGTGAGGTGCGCCTTGGAGATGTCCGCCGTCCAGACTGCGGCGGCCAGGCCATATTGGGTGTCGTTGGCAATCGCGATGGCCTCTTCGGCGCTGTCGAATGTGATCACCGACAGCACCGGGCCAAAAATTTCTTCCTGGGCAATCCTCATCGCGTTGGTCACACCATCGAAAATCGTCGGCTCGACGTAGGTGCCGCCGGTTTCTTCGAGGGTACGCTTGCCGCCCGCCACCAGCTTGGCGCCATCAGCGTGGCCAGCTTCGATGTACGAGAGCACCGTGTTCATCTGCTGGGTGTCCACCAACGCGCCGACGTTGGTAGCTGGATCCAGAGGATTGCCCGGTTTCCAGCCCTTGAGCGCCTCGATCACCAGTGGCAGGAATTTGTCCTTGATGGAGCGCTCTACCAGCAGGCGCGAACCCGCGGTGCAGACTTCGCCCTGGTTGAAAGCGATGGCGCTGGCGGCGGATTCAGCCGCGGCTTGCAGATCCGGGGCATCCGCGAACACGATGTTCGGGCTCTTGCCACCCGCTTCCAGCCAAACGCGCTTCATGTTCGACTCGCCGGAGCGAATCAACAATTGCTTGGCGATCTTGGTCGAACCGGTAAACACCAGGGTGTCGACGTCCATGTGCAGCGCCAGCGCATTGCCCACCGTGTGGCCGTAACCCGGCAGCACGTTGAACACGCCTTTTGGAATACCGGCTTCCACCGCCAGGGCGGCGATGCGGATGGCGGTCAGTGGAGATTTTTCCGACGGTTTGAGGATCACCGAGTTACCGGTGGACAGCGCCGGGCCCAGTTTCCAGCACGCCATCATCAACGGGAAGTTCCACGGCACGATAGCGCCCACCACACCAACAGGCTCGCGCGTCACGAGGCCCAGTTGGTCGTGCGGGGTAGCCGCAACTTCGTCATAGATCTTGTCGATGGCTTCGCCGCTCCAGCTCAAGGCGTTGGCGGCGCCCGCCACGTCGACCGCCAGGGAATCGCTGATCGGCTTGCCCATGTCCAGGGTTTCGAGCAACGCCAGCTCTTCGGCATTGGCCTTGAGCAGCGCCGCGAAACGGATCATCGCAGACTTGCGCTTGGCCGGCGCCAGGCGCGACCACACGCCGGAATTGAAAGTGGCGCGGGCGTTTTCCACGGCGCGCTGCGCGTCGTCGGCGTCACAACTGGCAACGGTGGCCAGCAGACGGCCATCGACCGGGCTGATGCATTCGAACGTGGCGCCGGAAACGGCGGCGGTGTACTCGCCGTTGATGTAGGCGCGGCCTTCGATCTTCAGGTCCTTGGCGCGTTGTTCCCAGTCGGCACGGGTCAGGGTGGTCATGCGAGTGTCCTCCTCTTATTGAATACAAGGGCCAGGCGATGTCCCCTGGCAACCTCACAGAATTCTTGCCCGGCCAGCCTGCTGTTCGGCTCAAGGCAGCTGCCACCCTAAACCAGCGGCTGGGGGTGTTTCAATATATTTGACATAACGCCGGCAAACGCCCTTGCGATGTTCATTTTAATAAACATAGACTTTGGGCTTTCCAACCCCAGGCCAGACGGGACACGCACATGAGCATCCAGGACATCGTCGACTTCAGCCAAGCCAAGACCGCCGCCGATCGCTACCGCCCTGCCGCCGAAAAAATCCTCAAGGGCGATCCCGAGCAAACGATCTATAACCACTACAACAGTCCATGTGGCCAGATGAGTGCCGGGGTCTGGGAGGGTGAGGTCGGACACTGGAAGGTCAACTACACCGAGCATGAGTATTGCGAGATCGTGCAGGGGGTGTCGGTGCTGCGCGATACGGATGGCAACGCCAAGACCCTGCGCGCGGGCGACCGCTTCGTGATCCCCGCAGGCTTCAGCGGGACCTGGGAAGTGCTGGAGCCCTGCCGAAAGATCTACGTGGTGTTCGAACAAAAGGCCTGATCAGCGAATTACAGGCAAAAAAAAGCCCGTCTCTCGCGATACGGGCTTTTTTTCAGGAGGAAAATCAATTACTTGATTTTGCCTTCTTTGTACATCACGTGCTTGCGAACGCGCGGGTCGAACATTTTCTTTTCGAGCTTGTCCGGGGTAGTACGCTTGTTCTTGTCGGTAGTGTAGAAGTGACCAGTACCGGCGCTAGAGATCATTCGAATCAATTCACGCATGATAGAACTCCTTAGATCTTGCCAGCGGCGCGGATTTCGGCCAGCACGGCAGTAATGCCACGCTTGTCGATGATGCGCATGCCTTTGGCGGATACACGCAGGCGAACAAAACGTTTCTCTTCTTCAACCCAGAAGCGGTGATGCTGCAGGTTCGGCAGGAAACGACGACGGGTTTTGTTATTTGCGTGGGAAATGTTATTCCCAGTCACCGGACCCTTACCGGTAACTTGACAGACTCTCGACATGCCTCAGCCCTCTAAAACCACATGCCCAACCCGGCATGGGTTGGCCGCTTAATCTCTCAGTCATTTGGCGCCAGGCGCCGCGTTTCTTTAGGGTCTTACCGGCTACACCTACAAGCGAAGGAACCGGGCCCCTAGAAAAGAGCGCTGCTTTATACCAGAAAGACCCAAGCGCAACAACATCCTGTGAGTTTTTCCCTGTGCAAATCTGGGCAGCGGGCGCCTGAACCGTTGCCAGCAGGGGCGCTGTAACTGCCGACCGCTCGTCGCACAGAATGATTCACCGCGCTCGCGCGCACGACAAAATGCGCAGCGAAACTCACCGAGGCGCTATCAAAACAGCATTTGCCCCAAAAACACAGGCAAAAATGGACTGGTCATTTATCCAACAGGCCACTACGGTAGGCCTTTTCCAGACTGCACTCGCAGATGGGCCTTCGATCTGCAAAGGAAACCGACTATGCGCCTCGCTGCCCTACCGCTGTTGCTCGCTCCTCTCTTTATTGCGCCCCTGGCGTCTGCCGCCACCAACCTGAGCGTCTGCACCGAGGCCAGCCCCGAGGGCTTCGACGTGGTGCAGTACAACTCGCTGACCACCACCAACGCTTCAGCCGACACGCTGATGAACCGCCTGGTGGACTACGACGCGGTCAGTGGCAAGCTGGTGCCGAGCCTCGCGGACAGCTGGGAGGTGTCGCCGGATGGTCTGACATACACCTTCAAACTGCACCCGGACGTGAAATTCCATCGCACCGAGTACTTCACCCCAAGCCGCACCCTGACTGCCGAAGACGTGCGCTTCAGCTTCGAACGCATGCTGGACCCGGCCAACCCGTGGCATCAGGTAGCCCAGAGCGGCTTCCCCCACGCCCAGTCACTGCAACTGCCGGCGCTGATCAAAAAGATCGACGCGCTCGACCCGCTGACCGTGCGCTTCACCCTGGATCACGCCGACTCTACCTTCCTGGCGGCCCTGAGCATGGGCTTCGCCTCTATCTATTCGGCGGAATACGCCGACAAACTGCTCAAGGCCGGTGCCACCGAAAAGCTCAACAGCCAACCGATCGGTACAGGCCCCTTCGTTTTCGTGCGTTTCCAGAAAGACGCCGTGGTGCGCTACAAAGCCAACCCGGACTATTTTGCCGGCAAACCTGCCGTGGATAACTTGATCTTCGCCATCACCCCGGACGCCAATGTGCGCCTGCAGAAACTGCGTCGGGATGAATGCCAGATCGCCCTGTCGCCCAAGCCGCTGGATGTGAGCGAGGCTGAAAAGGACGCTGCGCTCAACGTCGAGAAAACCGCCGCCTTCATGACCGCTTTCGTGGCTATCAACAGCCAGCACCCGCCTTTGGACAAACCCGAAGTGCGTCAGGCGATCAACCTGGCCTTCGACAAGGCCAGCTACCTGAAAAGCGTATTTGAAGGCACCGCCGAAGCCGCCAACGGCATTTACCCGCCCAATACCTGGAGCTATGCCAAGGAACTGTCGGGTTATCCACAGGACCTCGCCAAGGCCAAGGCACTGCTGGACCGTGCCGGGCTCAAGGACGGTTTCAAGACCACGATCTGGACGCGCCCTACTGGCAGCCTGCTGAACCCCAACCCGAACCTCGGCGCGCAACTGCTGCAGGCAGACCTCGCCAAAGTCGGCATCCAGGCTGAAATTCGCGTGATCGAGTGGGGCGAGCTGATTCGCCGCGCCAAGGCCGGCGAACACGATTTGCTGTTCATGGGCTGGGCCGGCGACAACGGCGACCCGGATAACTTCCTCACCCCTCAGTTCTCCTGCGCCGCAGTCAAGTCCGGCACCAACTTTGCCCGCTACTGCGACCCTGCACTGGACAAGCTGATCAGCGCCGGCAAGACCACCAGCGAGCAGGGCGTGCGCAGCAAGCTGTATCAGCAGGCGCAGGCGCAGATCCAGCAGCAGGCACTGTGGCTGCCGCTGGCGCACCCGACGGCCTTTGCGCTGACACGCAAGGGCGTAGAGGGCTATCAGGTCAGCCCGTTTGGCCGGCAAGACTTCTCCAAGGTCAGCGTCAAGCCATGAATACAACCCCGCCCCACTGGGGCGGGTTTACATCCACCCGTATTCAGCCATCGACAGCGGATCACCATCGCCAACGATGATGTGATCCAACACTCGCACATCGATCACTTCCAGCGCCGTTTGCAGCAGCTTGGTCAATTTTCGATCAGCCGCGCTTGGCTCAAGGCTGCCGGAAGGATGGTTGTGGCACAGGATCAACGCTGCGGCGTTGTAGGCCAGGGCGCGCTTGACCACTTGTCGCGGGTACACCATGGCCGAATTGATGGTGCCCTGGGACATCACCTCGAAGCCCAGCACTCGGTGCTTGGAGTCTAGAAACAGACACCCGAAAGTCTCGTGGGGCTCATGGCGCAGCATCGCCTTGAGGTAGTCGCGCACGGCTCGCGGGCTTTCCAACACCGAATCACTCCTCAGCCGCTCGGCCATGTGGCGCCGGGCCATTTCCAGCACAGCCTGCAATTGGGCGAACTTGGCCGGCCCCAGGCCCAATTGCTGGCTGAACAGTGCCAGGTTGGCCTCCAGCAGCGGTCGCAGGCCTCCAAACTGCGCAAGCAGATGTCGCGCAAGGTCCACGGCACTGCGCCCGGACACCCCGGTGCGCAGGAAAATCGCCAACAGCTCGGCATCGGAGAGGCTCTGCGCGCCCCCTTCCAGAAGCTTCTCTCGTGGCCGCTCTGCCGCAGGCCAATCACGAATACTCATCCCACCTCCGTGTGTACGTGCTCCGCTGTTGCCTGGCGGACGCTGTGTTATCTTAGGCCCTCTTTTTTGCGAGCGATTTCACCTGGGGAGGGGGCATCGTTCGCGCCATTGAACTGGCATCACTGAACTGGAAAGGCAAACCAATGCAGCGTCTGTATCGGAAACGCATCGTTCTCGGCGTCGGCGGCGGCATTGCCGCCTACAAGAGCGCTGAACTGGTCCGCAGGCTTCTGGACCAAGGTGCCGAAGTGCGTGTGGTCATGACCCGTGGTGGCAGTGAGTTCATCACCCCGCTGACCATGCAGGCCCTGTCCGGCCACCCGGTTCACCTGGACCTGCTCGACCCGGCCGCCGAAGCCGCCATGGGCCATATCGAACTGGCCAAATGGGCCGACCTGGTGCTGATCGCCCCGGCCACCGCCGACTTGATTGCCCGCCTGGCCCAAGGCATCGCCGACGACCTGCTGACCACCCTGGTACTGGCCACCGATGCCACCGTTGCCATCGCCCCTGCCATGAACCAGGCCATGTGGCGCGACCCTGCCACCCAAGCCAACACCCAACTGCTGCAAAGCCGTGGCCTCAAAGTGTTCGGTCCGGCGTCCGGCAGCCAGGCCTGCGGCGACGTCGGCATGGGCCGCATGCTCGAAGCCACCGACCTGGCGCTGTGCGCGGCCGAGTGCTTCCAGCACCTGGCCCTCACCGGTAAACATGTGCTGATCACTGCCGGTCCGACCCAGGAAAACATCGACCCGGTGCGCTACATCACCAACCATAGTTCAGGAAAAATGGGCTTTGCCCTGGCTGAAGCGGCGGTCGAGGCAGGCGCACGCGTCACCCTGATCACAGGTCCGGTGCATTTGCCGACCCCGGATCGCGTCACGCGAATCGACGTGGTCAGTGCCCGGGACATGCTGGCGGCCTGCGAAGCCGCTATTCCGTGCGACTTGTTTATCGCTTCGGCAGCGGTTGCGGACTACCGTCCAGAAGTGGTCGCCCCGCAAAAGCTCAAGAAAGACCCTACAAGCGGCGACGGCCTGCTCCTGCAAATGGTGCGCAACCCGGACATCCTGGCAACTATCGCCACCCGCCCGGACCGTCCCTTCAGTGTCGGCTTCGCCGCCGAGACCGAGCACCTGCTGGACTACGCCGCCCGCAAATTGAAAGACAAAAACCTCGACCTGATCGTTGCCAACGATGTCGCCAACCCGAGCATCGGCTTCAACAGCGAGGAAAACGCCTGCAGCGTGATTGATCGCGAGCTGCACGCCACCCTTTTCGCCCAGACCAGCAAAGGCAAGATTGCCCGCCAACTGATCTCTTTCATCGCCCAACGGCTGAACCAGGTTTAATTTACATGCACGCTTTGCAAGCCAAGATTCTCGACCCCCGACTCGGCAACGAATTCCCTCTGCCAGCCTACGCCACACCGGGCTCCGCCGGCCTGGACCTGCGCGCCATGCTCAAGGAAGACACCGTTCTTGAGCCGGGCCAGACGATCCTTATCCCTACCGGCCTGTCGATCTATGTCGGCGACCCGGGCCTGGCTGCGCTGATCCTGCCGCGTTCGGGCCTGGGCCATAAACATGGCATCGTGCTGGGCAACCTGGTCGGCCTGATCGACTCGGACTACCAGGGCGAATTGATGGTGTCGTGCTGGAACCGTGGCCAGACCGCGTTCAACATCGCTGTCGGCGAGCGAATCGCCCAGTTGGTGCTGGTGCCGGTGGTGCAGGCGCACTTCGAACTGGTGCAGGAATTCGACGAAACCCAACGCGGTGCCGGCGGGTTTGGGCATTCCGGCAGTCACTGACTAAGCTGAATCAGGCCGGACGCCTTTGTCCGGCCCGACGCCTGCGCAAGGCCTTTCAGGATGAAGAATGCGCGCACCGAATCAGCGAGATTTCCCCAGCGAAATCAAGGTATTACGCAGAAAAAGCCACAAAGCTTGTGCGCCGATGGCATTTTTGCACCACGAACTCTCTGCCGAAAACGTCGTCATACCCTTCAGTTTGAGCCTGCCGGTCAGCCACACAAGGCCAGCCTTGCCCCCTTCAGATGGAGTTTCCCCCCGCGATGAGTACCGCAGCCCGAGTAGCCCCGACATTCCCCGACAGCATCTTTCGCGCCTATGACATCCGCGGCGTGGTGCCCAAGACCCTGACCGCCGAAACCGCCTACTGGATCGGCCGCGCCATTGGCGCCCAGAGCCTGGCCCAGGGCGAACCCAACGTTTCGGTCGGCCGTGACGGTCGCCTCTCCGGTCCGGAGCTGGTGGAACAACTGATCCAGGGCCTGGCCGACAGCGGTTGCCACGTGAGCGACGTCGGTCTGGTACCCACTCCGGCGCTGTACTACGCCGCCAACGTGCTGGCCGGCAAATCCGGCGTCATGCTCACTGGTAGCCATAACCCGTCGGACTACAACGGCTTCAAGATCGTCATCGCCGGCGACACCCTCGCCAACGAGCAGATCCAGGCCCTGCATACCCGCCTGAAGACCAACGACCTGACGAGCGGCAAAGGCAGCATCACCAAAGTCGACATCCTGCAACGCTACGCTGACGAAATTACCCGCGACGTCAAACTCGCGCGCCGCCTGAAAGTGGTGGTGGACTGCGGTAACGGCGCGGCCGGCGTGATCGCTCCACAATTGCTCGAAGCCCTCAACTGCGAAGTGATCCCGTTGTTCTGCGAGGTCGACGGCAACTTCCCCAACCACCACCCCGACCCGGGCAAACCTGAGAACGTGGTGGACCTGATTGCCAAGGTCAAGGAAACCGGTGCCGATGTGGGCCTGGCCTTCGACGGCGATGGCGATCGTGTTGGCGTGGTGACCAATACCGGTGAGAACGTCTTTGCCGACCGCCTGCTGATGCTGTTCGCCCGTGACGTGGTGTCGCGCAATGCCAACGCCGAAATCATTTTCGACGTGAAGTGCACCCGTCGTCTCACGCCACTGATCAAGGAATACGGCGGTCGCCCCCTAATGTGGAAGACCGGTCATTCGTTGATCAAAAAGAAAATGAAGGAAACCGGCGCCCTGCTGGCCGGCGAAATGAGCGGCCACGTGTTCTTCAAGGAGCGCTGGTTCGGGTTTGACGACGGTATTTACAGTGCCGCACGCCTGCTGGAGATCCTCAGCAAGGAAAAATCCACGGCGCAGGAGCTGTTTCAGACCTTCCCGAACGATATTTCTACGCCAGAAATCAATATCCATGTGACCGAAGAGAGCAAATTCAGCATCATTGACGCACTGCACGATGCGCAATGGGGTGAAGGTGCCAACCCGACCACCATTGATGGTGTGCGAGTCGATTACGCCAAAGGCTGGGGCCTGGTTCGCGCGTCCAACACCACACCGGTGCTGGTCCTGCGTTTCGAGGCGGATACCGAGGCTGAGTTGCAGCGCATCAAGGACGTGTTCCACGCCCAGTTGAAACGTGTTGCCCCTGATCTCCAATTACCGTTCTGATTTTTTACCGGAGCCCTGAATGACCCTCGAACGCGAAGCCGCTGCCAACACCGCCAAAGTCCTGTCCGAAGCGTTGCCTTATATTCGACGCTACGTCGGCAAGACGCTGGTGATCAAGTACGGCGGCAACGCCATGGAAAGCGACGAGCTGAAAACCGGCTTTGCCCGCGACATCGTGTTGATGAAAGCCGTAGGGATCAACCCGGTGGTGGTGCACGGTGGCGGTCCGCAAATCGGCGACCTGCTCAAGCGCTTGTCGATCGAGAGTCACTTCATCGATGGCATGCGCGTCACGGACGCGCAGACCATGGACGTGGTGGAAATGGTCCTCGGTGGCCAGGTGAACAAAGACATCGTCAACCTGATCAACCGCCATGGCGGCAGTGCCATCGGCCTGACCGGCAAGGACGCGGAACTGATCCGTGCGAAAAAACTGACGGTCACCCGTCAGACGCCGGAGATGACCCAACCGGAAATCATCGATATTGGCCAAGTGGGCGAAGTGGTTGGCGTGAACACCGACCTGCTGAATCTGCTGGTGAAAGGCGATTTCATTCCGGTGATCGCGCCGATCGGCGTAGGCGCCAATGGCGAGTCCTACAACATCAACGCCGACCTCGTGGCCGGCAAGGTGGCCGAAGCATTGAAGGCTGAAAAGCTCATGCTGCTGACCAACATCGCCGGCCTGCTGGACAAGGAAGGCAAGGTGCTGACCGGCCTGACCACCCAACAGGTGGACGACCTGATCGCCGACGGCACCATCTACGGCGGCATGCTGCCGAAGATCCGCTGCGCACTCGAAGCAGTACAGGGCGGCGTCGGCAGCTCGCTGATCATCGATGGCCGCGTGCCGAACGCGGTGCTGCTCGAGATCTTCACGGATACCGGCATGGGCACGCTGATCAGTAACCGCAAGCGTCCTTAAACACTGAAAACAAAAAGCCCCCGCTCAATTCAATTGAGCGGGGGCTTTTTTATACACACAGATTTTGCAGCAATGTGGAGATCCCCTGTGGGATTTGGGTCAGACGCCAAACTGCTCGCGGTATGCGCGAACCGCAGGCAAATGCTGCTTGAGCTGCGGATCATCTTCCAGGAATTGCAGCACCTGGTTCAGCGATACGATGCTCACCACCGGAATGCCGAAGTCACGCTCCACTTCCTGGATCGCCGACAACTCACCGTTGCCACGCTCCTGACGGTTCAATGCGATCAGCACGCCGGCGGCCTTGGCGCCGTCCTGGGAGGCGATAATCTGCATCACTTCACGGATCGCGGTGCCGGCAGTGATCACGTCATCGATGATCAGCACGTCACCCTTGAGCGGAGCGCCCACCAGGCTGCCGCCTTCACCGTGGGCCTTGGCTTCCTTGCGGTTGAAGCACCATGGCAGGTCCTGCCCGTGGTGCTCGGCCAGGGCGACGGCGGTCGCGGCGGCCAGGGGAATACCTTTGTAGGCCGGGCCGAACAGCACGTCGAAAGGAATACCGCTTTCAACGATAGCGGCCGCATAGAAACGACCCAATTGAGCCAACGCGGAACCGGAGTTGAACAGGCCCGCATTGAAGAAATACGGGCTGGTGCGCCCGGACTTGAGGGTGAACTCACCGAAGCGCAAAACCCCGCGATCGATGGCAAAACGAATGAAATCGCGTTGATACGCCTGCATGAAAAAAGCCTCAGATACCACGGATTTAGCTAATTAGGTAGACGGCGTGTATCATACACGCACGCGATTTTTGGGGCCATTTATGCGGATCATCAGTGTGAACGTCAATGGTATTCAGGCTGCAGTCGAGCGTGGTTTGCTCAGTTGGCTGCAAGCACAGAATGCCGACGTCATCTGCCTGCAGGACACCCGCGCCTCCGCCTTTGAACTGGACGACCCAGCCTTCCAACTGGATGGCTACTTCCTTTATGCCTGCGATGCCGAAGTACCCTCCCAAGGTGGTGTGGCTTTGTACTCGCGGTTGCAACCCAAGGCAGTCATCAGCGGCCTCGGCTTCGAGACAGCCGATCGCTACGGGCGCTACCTGCAAGCCGATTTCGACAAGGTCAGCATCGCGACCTTGCTGCTCCCTTCGGGGCAGAACGGCGATGAAGACTTGAACCAGAAGTTCAAGCTAATGGACGACTTCGCCCGTTACCTGGATAAACAGCGGCGTAAACGTCGCGAGTACATTTACTGTGGCTCGCTGTACGTGGCGCAACAGAAGCTGGATATCAAGAACTGGCGCGACAGCCAGCAATCCCCGGGCTTCCTGGCGCCGGAGCGGGCCTGGATGGACGAGATTGTCGGCAACATGGGTTATGTCGACGCACTGCGGGAAGTCAATCGCGAAGGCGACCAGTACAGCTGGTGGCCGGATAACGAACAGGCCGAGATGCTCAACCTGGGCTGGCGCTTCGATTATCAGCTGCTGACCCCGGGCCTGCGCAGATTCGTTCGCAGCGCACGCCTGCCGCGCCAGCCGCGCTTCTCGCAGCACGCGCCGCTGATCGTGGACTACGACTGGACGCTGACCATCTGAGGTCTTACTCCAGGCACAAAAAAACCGACATCGCTGTCGGTTTTTTTGTGGGCGTTCATTATTTGATCACACGCCAGGTCAACGGGTAGCGGTAGGCAATACCCTTGTTGGCCTTGATGCTGCCGATGATCGTCAGCACCACCGTGGCGATCGCCAGGAAAAACATCAGGAAGAACCCAACCACCGCGAAGGCCAGCACGATGCAAGCCAGCCAGGCGATGGCCACGGTGATCTGAAAGTTCAAGGCTTCCTTGCCCTGATCGTCGATGAACGCATCCTTTTCCTTCTTCATCTGCCACAGGATCAGCGGCCCCACGACGCTGCCGAAGGGAAATACAAACCCCAGAAACGCCGCGAGATGGCACAACATGGCCCCCTGTCGCACTTCGTAGGAAGGCGTAGGTACCGGCATCTGGCTGTCATTCATGGCGCTTCTCCTTGAGGCGGGCTCAGTCCGCCAGGGCGGCGTTCTGCAGTTCGAAAATTTCGGTCATGCCTTTCTGGGCGAGGGCCAGCATGGCGTTCAGTTCAGCCGGCTGGAAGGGCGCACCTTCGGCGGTGCCCTGCACTTCGATGAAACCGCCGGTGCTGGTCATCACCACGTTCAGATCGGTCTCGGCAGCCGAGTCCTCCAGGTAGTCCAGGTCCAGCACAGGCTCGCCCTGATACATGCCGACCGACACGGCAGCGATCATTTGCTTGAGCGGGTCACCGCCTTTCAGGCCGCCGCGCTTCTTGATCACTTTCAACGCGTCGACCAACGCCACCATGGCGCCGGTGATGGAGGCAGTACGAGTTCCACCGTCAGCCTGGATCACATCGCAATCGACATACAGGGTCACATCGCCCAGCTTGGACATGTCCAGGGCTGCGCGCAGGGACCGACCGATCAGACGCTGGATTTCCAGGGTACGCCCGCCTTGCTTGCCGCGGCTGGCTTCACGCTGGTTACGCTCGCCGGTAGCACGGGGCAGCATGCCGTATTCAGCCGTCAACCAACCCTGGCCCTGGCCCTTGAGGAAACGCGGCACACCGTTTTCGACGCTGACGGTGCAGATCACCTTGGTATCGCCAAACTCGACCAGTACAGACCCCTCGGCGTGTTTGGTGTAGTTGCGGGTGATGCGGATCGAGCGGAGCTGATCGGCAACGCGACCACTTGGACGTTTCATAGGGAGACACCTGTACTGAGGACGAAAAACTGCCGAGCATTATAGAGCCGCCAACCGATTCGGGGCACATCTAAAAATTCGGTTACGAATGGCCGGGTTTGGGCGCACTCGCCCCACTGCGCTACAATCCTGCGCCTTCTTAACCATCAGCCCGTGTTTGCGGGGCTGCAACGCGAGGTACCGCCATGGTGCACAGCATGACCGCCTTCGCCCGCGTCGAAAAAGCCGGCGCACAAGGCACCCTGAGCTGGGAATTGCGCTCGGTCAACAGCCGCTACCTGGAACCGCACCTGCGCCTGCCGGAATCCTTTCGCGACCTCGAGGGCGCTGTGCGTGAAGCGCTACGCCAGGGTATCTCCCGGGGCAAGCTGGAATGCACGTTGCGCTTTACCGAGGAGCATACCGGCAAGCCGCTGCAGATCGACCGTGACCGTGCTGCGCAATTGGTCGCCGCCGCCGAAACCATCGCCGGCCTGATCAAGCAGCCTGCCGCCCTCAACCCGCTGGAAGTGCTGGCATGGCCCGGCGTGCTGGTCGCCGATGCGACCGATCCGCAAGCCCTCAACGCCGAAGCCCTCGCCCTGTTCAATCAAGGTCTGAAGGAGCTCAAGGCCGGCCGCGAGCGCGAAGGCGCCGAGCTGGCCCGCCTCATCAATGAGCGTCTGACCTCCATCGAAGAAGACGTGGCGACCCTGCGCGAGCTGGTGCCGCAGATGCTCGCCACCCAGCGCCAGAAAGTGCTCGACCGCTTCGCCGACATGAAGGCCGAACTCGACCCGACACGCCTGGAGCAGGAAATGGTCCTGCTGGCGCAAAAGAGTGACGTCGCCGAAGAGCTCGACCGCCTGAGCACCCACATCCACGAAGTGCGCCGCGTGCTCAAGTCCGGCGGTGCCGCCGGTCGGCGCCTCGACTTCCTGATGCAGGAACTCAACCGCGAAGCCAATACACTGGGCTCCAAGGCATTCGACCCGCGCAGTACCCAGGCGGCGGTCAACCTCAAGGTGTTGATCGAGCAGATGCGCGAACAAGTACAGAATATCGAGTAAGGCAACTTCCATGACCCACAGTACTGGCACCCTTTACATCATTTCCGCCCCTTCGGGCGCGGGCAAGAGCAGCCTGGTCAAGGCCCTGACCGACGCCGACGAGCAGATCCGCATTTCGATCTCCCACACCACCCGCGCCATGCGCCCGGGCGAAGTGAATGGCGTGCACTATCACTTCGTCGAGCGCACCGAGTTCGTCAAGATGATCGAACACGGCGACTTCCTGGAGCGTGCCGAAGTATTCGGCAACCTGTATGGCACCTCGCAAAGCCACCTGCAGCAGACCCTGGACGAAGGCCACGACCTGATCCTGGAAATCGACTGGCAGGGCGCCGAGCAAGTACGCCAGCTGATGCCCAAGGCGCGCTCGATCTTCATCCTGCCGCCGTCGCTTGAAGCCTTGCACCAGCGCCTGACCAACCGTGGCCAGGATAGCGACGAGATCATCGAAGGCCGCATGCGTGAAGCCGTCAGCGAAATGAGTCACTACGTCGACTACGACTACCTGATCATCAATGACGACTTTTCCCACGCCCTGGATGATTTGAAGGCGATTTTCCGCACCAATCAGCTTCAGCAAAAACGCCAACAGCAGCGTTTTGGCAAATTACTCGCCGAACTGCTCGGTTGACCCGCTCTTCCCAAAACCGTCGCAAGGGCCTTACATTGGCACTTGTGGCGGTTTTGCGAGGGCCTGCGAAAAATCAGCGCTTCCCTAAACGCTGGTGATTTTTTAAACTGCTCAGTCCGCTTGCCCAACCGGGCAGCGCGCATCTTGCATTCGCTCCGAGGAATACCATGGCCCGCGTAACCGTTGAAGACTGCCTAGAACACGTGGATAACCGCTTTGAGCTGGTCATGCTCTCTACCAAGCGTGCCCGTCAACTGGCCACCGGCGGCAAAGAGCCCCTGGTCCAGTGGGAAAACGACAAGCCTACCGTTGTCGCCCTGCGTGAAATCGCCGAAGGCCTGATGAGCTACGAGTTCATCGCCGAACAGGAAATCGTTCAAGATGAACCGCTGTTCGCAGCGTTCGAGGACGAGTCCAACGAGGCGGTCTAAGCCTATGCCTGGTCGACGTAGCACGGCGCGGGGTCACAGCCAACGGCAGGAGTTCACACTTTGCCGAGCATAGACGCCCTCGCCGATCGCTTATCGGCCTACCTCGGCCCAGACCAGGTCAACCTGGTCCGCCGAGCGTATTTCTACGCCGAACAAGCCCACGACGGCCAACGCCGCCGCAGCGGCGAGGCGTACGTCACCCATCCTCTTGCGGTGGCAAATATTCTGGCCGACATGCACATGGACCATCAAAGCCTGATGGCCGCGATGCTGCATGACGTGATCGAAGACACCGGCATTGCCAAGGAAGCGCTCAGCTCCCAATTTGGCGATACCGTGGCCGAACTGGTCGACGGGGTCAGCAAACTGACCCAGATGAATTTCGAGACCAAGGCCGAAGCCCAGGCGGAAAACTTCCAGAAAATGGCCATGGCCATGGCACGCGATATCCGCGTGATCCTGGTCAAGCTGGCCGACCGACTGCACAACATGCGCACCCTGGAAGTGCTCTCCGGCGAAAAGCGCCGGCGTATCGCCAAGGAAACCCTGGAAATCTACGCGCCCATCGCCAACCGGCTGGGCATGCATGCCATCCGCATCGAATTCGAAGACCTCGGCTTCAAAGCCATGCACCCGATGCGCTCCGCGCGCATCTACCAGGCGGTCAAGCGCGCCCGGGGCAATCGCAAGGAAATCGTCAACAAGATCGAAGAGTCCCTGAGCCATTGCCTGGCGATCGACGAAATCGAAGGCGAGGTCAGCGGGCGGCAGAAACACATCTACGGCATCTACAAGAAGATGCGCGGCAAGCGCCGGGCCTTCAACGAGATCATGGACGTGTATGCGTTCCGGATCATCGTCGACAAGGTCGACACCTGCTACCGCGTACTGGGCGCTGTACATAATTTGTACAAACCGTTGCCGGGCCGGTTCAAGGACTACATCGCCATTCCCAAAGCCAACGGCTACCAGTCACTGCATACCACGCTGTTCGGTATGCACGGCGTGCCGATCGAGATCCAGATCCGCACCCGCGAAATGGAAGAGATGGCCAACAACGGCATCGCCGCGCACTGGTTGTATAAATCCAGCGGTGACGAACAGCCCAAAGGCACCCATGCCCGCGCCCGTCAATGGGTCAAGGGCGTGCTGGAAATGCAGCAACGTGCGGGTAACTCCCTCGAATTCATTGAAAGCGTGAAGATCGACCTGTTCCCGGACGAGGTCTACGTGTTCACGCCCAAAGGCCGGATCATGGAGCTGCCCAAAGGCTCCACGGCGGTCGACTTTGCCTACGCCGTGCATACCGATGTGGGCAACAGCTGCATCGCCTGCCGGATCAATCGACGTCTCGCGCCGCTGTCCGAACCCCTGCAAAGCGGTTCCACCGTGGAGATCGTCAGCGCACCCGGCGCACGCCCGAACCCGGCCTGGCTCAACTTCGTGGTTACCGGCAAGGCGCGCACGCATATTCGCCACGCCCTCAAGCTGCAGCGCCGTTCCGAGTCCATTAGCCTCGGCGAACGCCTGCTGAACAAAGTCCTCAACGGTTTCGACAGCGCCCTGGACAAGATCCCGGCCGAACGCGTGCAAGCGATGCTCCACGAGTATCGTCAGGAAACCATCGAAGACCTGCTGGAAGACATCGGCCTGGGCAACCGCATGGCCTACGTGGTCGCACGCCGTCTGCTGGGCGAAGGCGAACAGTTGCCAAGCCCCGAAGGTCCGCTGGCGATCCGCGGCACCGAAGGCCTGGTACTCAGCTACGCCAAGTGCTGCACGCCGATCCCGGGCGACCCGATTGTCGGTCACCTGTCCGCGGGCAAAGGCATGGTGGTGCACCTGGACAACTGCCGCAACATCACCGAAATCCGCCACAACCCGGAAAAATGCATCCAGCTCTCGTGGGCCAAGGATGTCACCGGCGAATTCAACGTCGAGCTGCGGGTGGAGCTGGAACACCAGCGCGGCCTGATCGCCCTGCTGGCCAGCAGCGTCAACGCGGCCGACGGCAACATCGAGAAAATCAGCATGGACGAGCGCGATGGCCGCATCAGCGTGGTTCAACTGGTGGTCAGCGTGCACGACCGTGTGCACCTGGCCCGCGTGATCAAGAAGCTGCGCGCCTTGACCGGTGTGATCCGCATCACCCGCATGCGCGCATAAATCCCCTCCAACAAGGAGTCATTCATGACCAAGACCGTTATCTCCAGCGACAAGGCCCCGGCTGCCATCGGCACCTACTCCCAGGCCATCAAGGCGGGCAACACCGTCTACATGTCCGGCCAGATTCCGCTGGACCCGAAGACCATGGAACTGGTGGAAGGCTTCGAAGCCCAGACCGTTCAGGTCTTCGAGAACCTCAAGTCCGTGGCCGAAGCCGCCGGCGGTTCGTTCAAAGACATCGTCAAGCTGAACATCTTCCTCACTGACCTGAGCCACTTCGCCAAGGTCAACGAGATCATGGGCAAGTACTTCGAACAGCCTTACCCTGCCCGCGCCGCAATTGGCGTAGCCGCCCTGCCAAAGGGTGCACAGGTTGAGATGGACGCGATCCTGGTCATCGAGTAAAACACCCGGCGCAACCGCCATCGGTTGCGCCGACTTCGTTTTAAAAGGATTTCATGATGCGCAAAGCGCTTGTAGCCTCGTCACTGCTCGCCCTGTTGCTCGGCGGTTGTGCCAGCAATCCCGCCGACCTGGATGTGAGCGGCACCTGGATCAACCAGGTTGCCATCGATGCGGCAGCCAAGGGCGGCCCTTTGCGTGAAGCGCTGCAAAGCTATGGCCCGAACCTCGAATGGGAGGTCAACGCCAAGGCTGCGCAGGCGCGCTACTACAACGGCTTTGAAGTCGCCGAAGGCAAGTTGCTCGGTGAGAAATCCGGCGCCTGGAGCGTGGACTTCTACGGCAGCTCCGCCACCGAACTCAAGCGCAAAGGCAAACAACTGCTGCAAGTGGCCAACGACAACGAGCCAGAGCAACTGTTCGCACGCGCCAAAGACCCTGCTCCGGAAGGCGCGCCACTGGGCGCCAATTTCGAACGCGCGCTGTATGCGGCCTACATGGGCGGCGACTGGAAAATCATCGACGGCAACGGCCAGGGCGCAACGGTGCAGTTCCAGCCCAACGGTCAAGTGGCCGGCCTGCCTGGCGTCGATCAGTACTCGCTCTGCCTGGCAGGTGACTGCGCCTCCATGAGCGGCGGCTACGACAGCATCTGGCTGCAACTGAACGGCAAGGGCAACCCGTGGATCTTCGCTCGCAAGGGCAAGCAGCTGGAAATTTTCCAGGCGGTGAACACCGCACAGACGGACGAAGTGCCGTCGTTTACTCCGGGCCCACGCCAGTGGCTCCTGGAAAAGTAATAACCCGCCTCACACGCTACAAATGTGGGAGCAACTGTCTTGGCAGACACTCTGTTGGCCATGCCGCCGTCTTCGCAGCGATGCGGCGACCCGACAAGCCAGCTCCCACTTTGTTAGATCACGTTTCAGCCTTTGAGGATGGCGGCGTAGCCCTCGCGATAGCTTGGATAGATCGGCTCCCAACCCAGGGCCCTGGCCCGTGCGTTACTGCACTGTTTGCTCCCTGCACGGCGCACACTGGCGTCCTCGGCCCATTCGGTCACGCCCAGGTATTCGCGCAACCAGCCCACCACCTCGGCCAGCGGCGCGGGCGCATCGTCGACACCGATGTAGATCTTGTCCAGCGACCCGCCTTTTTCCACATGACGCAACAAAAAGGCCAGCAACCCTGCCGCATCCTCTGCGTGAATCCGGTTGCCATATAAAGGCGGATCGACTGCCACGCGATAGCCTTGTCGCACCTGAGTCAGCAACCACTCACGACCCGGCCCGTAGATGCCGGTCAGACGCACGATACTCGCCGGAATGCCGCTGTCGAGCGCCACTTGCTCGGCTTCCAGCATGATTTTGCCGGAATAGCCCTTCGCCTCGGTGTCGGACGTTTCATCGACGCGCTCGCCCTTCTGCTGCCCATAAACGCTGCTGCTGGAGACAAACAGCAAGTGCTTGGGCGACTGGCCATAGTCATTCAGCCACTCCAACACATGCTGTAACCCTTGCACGTAGGCTGCACGATAGCCGGCCTCGTCATGGTCGGTCGCAGCGGCGCAATACACCAGATAATCCACCCCGCCAATGGGCCAGGTGTCGGGACAATCCTTGTTGAACAGGTCACCGGCGATACCGATCACCCCGTCCGGCAGGCGCGAAATATCGCGGCGCAGGCCGTGAACCTCCCATTTCGACGCCAGCAATTGGCTGGCCAACCGGCTACCCACGTCGCCGCAGCCGGCAATCACAACAGAAGGCGCAGACATCACAGAACTCCGTACGCAAAGCTCAAGATTAGCCCTCGCAGATGACCAGCGGCCAGCAAAACGACAAATAAAGTAACTGTATTACTTTAGTTAACAAGAATTACTTGCAATAATAACCGCCCATTTGTCCTCGACCCCCTTGGGTCTGGCAGGGCGATCACTCATTTTTTTACTCAGGTCCGGCCAGCATGACACGCAATAACCTTCCCGCTTCGCCAACCAAGCCTCACAGCTCGTCCCGCGCCTGGCGCGCGATTGCCGCGCTGTTGTTCAGCGTACTGCTGGCGCCGACCGCCGCCTTCGCAGACGCCACTGCCCCTGCCGCACCGGCCGCTGCCGAGCACAATACCGCCACTCCGGCTGCACCGGCCGCCGCCGCGCCGGCTGCCACCGACCCGGCCGCAGCCCCTGCCGACGACACCGGCGTTGTCCTCGAAGAAGACAACACCCTGGGCATGGCCCACGACCTGTCGCCGTGGGGCATGTATCAGAATGCTGACGTGGTGGTAAAAGCCGTGATGATCGGCCTGGCCATCGCCTCGATCATTACCTGGACCATCTGGATCGCCAAGGGCTTCGAGCTGCTGGGCGCCAAGCGTCGTCTGCGCAGTGAAATCGCCCACCTGAAAAAAGCCACCACCCTCAAGGAAGCCAGCGAGACCGCAACCAAAAAGGGCACCCTGGCGAACCTGCTGGTACACGACGCGCTGGAAGAAATGCGCCTGTCGGCCAACACCCGCGAGAAAGAAGGCATCAAGGAACGCGTCAGCTTCCGTCTGGAGCGCCTGGTTGCCGCCTGCGGCCGCAACATGAGCAGCGGCACCGGCGTACTGGCGACCATCGGTTCCACCGCGCCGTTCGTGGGTCTGTTCGGTACCGTGTGGGGCATCATGAACAGCTTCATCGGCATCGCCAAAACCCAGACCACCAACCTCGCCGTCGTTGCCCCGGGCATCGCCGAAGCCCTGTTGGCAACCGCCCTGGGCCTGGTTGCCGCGATTCCTGCGGTCGTCATCTACAACGTCTTCGCCCGTTCGATCGCCGGCTACAAAGCCCAGGTGTCGGATGCGTCGGCAGAAGTCCTGCTGCTGGTCAGCCGCGACCTCGACCACCTGCCTACCGAGCGCAGCTCGCAACCGCACATGGTGAAAGTGGGGTAATCGGCCATGGGCCTGCATTTGAATCAAGGCGACGACGAACTCGTCGAGAACCACGAAATCAACGTCACGCCGTTCATCGACGTGATGCTGGTGCTGTTGATCATCTTCATGGTGGCAGCCCCGCTGGCGACCGTGGACATCAAGGTTGACCTGCCCGCGTCCAGCGCCAAGCCGGCGCCACGGCCAGAGAAACCGATCTTCCTCAGCGTCAAGGCGGACCAGCGTCTGTTCCTGGGCGAAGAAGAAGTCAAGACTGAAACCCTGGGCCCGGTGCTCGACGCCAAGACCCAGGGCAAGAAAGACACGACGATCTTCTTCCAGGCCGACAAGGGCGTGGACTACGGCGACCTGATGAGCGTGATGGATGCCCTGCGGGCAGCCGGCTACCTCAAGGTAGGCCTGGTCGGACTTGAGACGGCAGCCAAGAAATGATCACGACGCGCCACAAACTGACGCGTTATGGCACCAGCCTCGCCGTCGTGCTGGGCGTGCATGCCGTCGCGATCGCCATCGCGCTCCATTGGTCGGCGCCGCACACGGTGGTGCTGCCGCCAGCGGCCATGGTCATCGACCTGGCACCCATGCCGGCGCCTCCACCGCCGGCACCGCCCAAGGTAGTCACGCCACCGCAGCCGCCTGCACCGGTAGAAGAGTTGCCCCTGCCGAAACTGGCCGAGGCCCCCAAACCGACCATCCAGGTGCCCAAGCCGGTCAAGCCCAAGCCGAAACCGCAGCCACCCAAACCGGTGGAGAAAAAGCCCGAGCCGCCCAAGGAGAAGCCTTCCGAAGAGCCGCCGAGCGAAACCCCGCCGACCAATGCACCGGTGGAAAAATCCGCCCAGCCGGCGCCAGGTCCGTCGCCCCAACAGATAGCCGCCAAGGCTTCGTGGGAAGGCACCCTGCTCGCGCACCTGCAGAAGTACAAGAAGTACCCGCCAGGCGCCCAGGCCCGTGGCAAGGAAGGCTTGAACCGCTTGCGTTTCGTGGTGGACGGCGAAGGCAACGTGCTGTCGTACGAACTGGTGGGCCGCTCCGGCAATGCCGACCTCGACCGCGCGACATTGGACATGATCCGTCGTGCCCAGCCCCTGCCCAAGCCACCGGCCGACATGTTGAAAGGCGGCAGCATCGAAATCGTTGCGCCTTTCGTCTACAACATCGAAAAGCGCCGCTAGCGAAAAATGACGGTGGTGAGGGGCAATCCTCGCCACCTTCAGCAAAATCTCCCTTGCTCTGCGCTCAATCCCTGTCAAAGTTCTGATAACGTGCGTCTATCGATTGCAGCCGGTATGCTTGGCCCGCACCTCATGGACGCCCGCTATGACTCTGACAGAATTACGCTACATCGTTACCCTCGCCCAAGAGCAGCACTTCGGCCACGCGGCCGAGCGTTGCCACGTCAGCCAACCGACGCTGTCGGTGGGCGTGAAAAAGCTTGAAGACGAACTCGGTGTGCTGATTTTCGAGCGCAGCAAGAGCGCCGTACGCCTGACTCCGGTGGGCGAAGGCATTGTCGCCCAGGCCCAGAAGGTCCTGGAGCAAGCCCAGAGCATCCGCGAGCTCGCCCAGGCCGGCAAGAACCAGTTGACCGCACCGCTCAAGGTCGGCGCCATCTACACCGTCGGCCCGTACCTGTTCCCGCACCTGATCCCGCAACTGCACCGCGTCGCCCCGCAGATGCCGTTGTACATCGAAGAAAACTTCACCCACGTCCTGCGCGACAAACTGCGCAACGGCGAGCTGGACGCGATCATCATCGCCCTGCCATTCAGCGAAGCGGACGTACTCACCCTGCAGCTCTACGACGAGTCGTTCCAGGTGTTGATGCCAGCCGACCACCCGTGGACCAAAAAAGACACCATCGACGCCGCCCTGCTCAACGACAAGAGCCTGCTGCTGCTCGGCGAAGGCCACTGCTTCCGCGACCAGGTATTGGAAGCCTGCCCGACCCTGACCAAGGGCAACGACGGCGCCAAGCACACCACTGTAGAATCCAGTTCCCTGGAAACCATCCGTCACATGGTCGCCTCCGGCCTGGGCATTTCGATCCTGCCGCTGTCGGCAGTGGACAGCCATCACTACGCCCCCGGCGTGATCGAAGTGCGCCCACTGACACCACCGGTGCCGTTCCGGACCGTGGCCATCGCCTGGCGCGCCAGCTTCCCACGGCCAAAAGCCATTGAGATCCTTGCCGACTCGATCCGCCTGTGCTCGGTGGCCAAGCCGCCTGTCGCGAGCTGATTCACCGTATGACTGAGCTGTCGCAGGTGTCGGTGACGACCCTAAAAGGTGTCGGTGAAGCCATGGCCGAGAAGCTGGCCAAGGTCGGCCTGGAAAACCTCCAGGACGTGCTGTTCCACCTGCCCCTGCGCTATCAGGACCGCACGCGCGTAGTGCCCATCGGTCATCTGCGCCCCGGTCAGGATGCCGTCATCGAGGGCACCGTCAGTGGCGCCGACGTGGTGATGGGCAAGCGCCGCAGCCTGGTGGTACGCCTGCAAGACGGCACCGGTGGACTGAGCCTGCGCTTCTACCATTTCAGCAACGCGCAGAAGGAAGGCCTCAAGCGTGGCACCCGCGTACGCTGCTACGGCGAAGCGCGGCCCGGTGCATCGGGCCTGGAAATCTACCACCCGGAATACCGCGCCATTACCGGCGACGAGCCACCACCGGTGGACGCCACGCTCACCCCGATCTACCCGCTCACCGAAGGCCTCACCCAGCAACGCCTGCGCCAGCTGTGCATGCAGACCCTGACCCTGCTCGGCCCGAAAAGCCTGCCCGACTGGCTGCCACTGGAACTGGCCCGCGACTATCAACTGGCGCCGCTGGCCGATGCGATTCGCTACCTGCATCACCCGCCCGCCGATGCCGATGTCGACGAGCTAGCCCTGGGCCATCACTGGGCACAGCACCGTCTGGCCTTCGAAGAACTGCTGACGCACCAGCTGTCCCAACAGCGCCTGCGTGAAAGCATGCGCGCCCTGCGTGCGCCGGCCATGCCCAAGGCCAAGCACTTGCCCGCACAATACCTGGCCAACCTCGGCTTTGCGCCGACCGGTGCCCAGCAACGCGTGGGCAATGAAATCGCCTACGACCTCAGCCAGCAGGAACCCATGCTGCGGCTGATCCAGGGCGATGTGGGTGCGGGCAAGACCGTGGTCGCTGCCCTCGCCGCCTTGCAAGCGCTGGAGGCGGGTTACCAGGTCGCCCTGATGGCACCCACCGAGATTCTCGCCGAGCAGCACTTCATCACCTTCAAACGCTGGCTTGAACCTCTAGGCCTTGAAGTGGCGTGGCTGGCCGGCAAGCTCAAGGGCAAGAACCGCACCGCCGCCCTGGAACAAATTGCCGCCGGCGCCCCCATGGTGGTGGGCACCCACGCACTCTTCCAGGACGAAGTGCAGTTCAAGAACCTGGCCCTGGTGATCATCGACGAGCAGCATCGCTTCGGCGTGCAACAGCGCCTGGCCCTGCGTCAGAAAGGCGTGGGCGGCCGCATGAGCCCGCACCAGTTGATCATGACCGCCACGCCGATCCCGCGCACCCTGGCCATGAGCGCCTACGCGGACCTCGACACCTCGATCCTCGACGAACTGCCCCCCGGGCGCACGCCGGTCAACACCGTGCTGGTCACCGACACCCGGCGGGTCGAAGTGATCGAACGGGTGCGCAGCGCCTGCGCCGAAGGCCGCCAGGCGTACTGGGTGTGCACCCTGATCGAAGAATCCGAAGAGCTGACCTGCCAGGCTGCCGAGACCACCTTCGAAGACCTCACCAGCGCCCTCGGCGAACTCAAGGTCGGCTTGATCCATGGCCGCATGAAGCCGGCGGAAAAGGCTGCGGTGATGGCGGAGTTCAAGGCTGGCAATCTGCAACTACTGGTGGCCACCACCGTGATCGAGGTGGGCGTGGACGTGCCCAACGCCAGCCTGATGATTATTGAAAACCCCGAGCGCCTGGGCCTTGCGCAACTGCACCAACTGCGCGGACGCGTAGGCCGGGGCAGCGCCGCCAGCCATTGCGTGCTGCTGTATCACCCGCCGCTGTCGCAGATCGGGCGCCAGCGCCTGGGGATCATGCGCGAAACCAACGACGGTTTTGTCATCGCCGAAAAAGACCTCGAACTGCGCGGCCCCGGCGAAATGCTCGGCACCCGCCAGACCGGCCTGCTGCAATTCAAGGTCGCCGACCTGATGCGCGATGCCGACTTGCTGCCCGCCGTGCGCGATGCCGCCCAGGCGCTGCTCGAACGCTGGCCGGACCACGTCAGCCCGCTGCTCGATCGCTGGCTGCGCCATGGGCAACAATACGGCCAAGTGTGACGCCTGACTCACTTAGTCGACCAACAGTTGTATCAAGCTGGTTATACTTCGATGACTGTACGAATTTGGATCAGGCCATGTCAGAAGTTGCCCTCGCCACAGCCCCACTGACCGCCCCGCCGGTCATTCGGGCCCTGCTCGCAAAACTCGCCATCAGCTACACGGAAGTTGCCGAACAACCTGGCCTGAATCCCGCGCGAAAGGTCCAGGCCGTGTTGCTGGAAGATGCGGTGGGCGCCCTGATGGTGCTGTTCCCGCAGAATCAGTTGCTCGACCTCAACCGCCTCGCCGAACTCACCGGACGCCGCCTCACGGCCGTGTCGCCGGACCGCGTCGAGCGCATGCTGGCCAAACACGAGCTGAGCCTGCTGCCCGGCCTGCCGCCCATTACCAGTTCGCCGTGCCTGTACGAAGGCAGCCTGCTCAACGAACCGAGCCTGCTGGTGCATTCGGGTGAAGCCGGGCTGCTGCTGGAAATCCCCACCGACGCGTTCAAGACCCTGCTCAACAAGGCCAGTGCCGGGCAATTCGGCGAACCGATTGCCAACATTCGTCCGAACCTCGACCGCCCTAACGATGACCGCGAGGAAATCACCCAGGCGATGCAGGCGTTCACCGCCCGCCGCATCCAGCAGCGCCTGGAGGCGACCATCGAGATTCCGCCGCTGGCCGATACCGCGCAGAAGATCATCAAACTGCGCGTCGACCCGAACGCCACCATCGACGACATCACCGGCGTGGTGGAAACCGACCCGGCGCTGGCCGCCCAAGTGGTGAGCTGGGCCGCATCGCCGTACTACGCCTCACCGGGCAAGATCCGCTCGGTGGAGGACGCCATCGTGCGCGTGCTGGGCTTCGACCTGGTGATCAACCTGGCGCTGGGCCTGGCCCTGGGTAAAACCCTGAGCCTGCCCAAGGACCACCCGCACCAGTCCACACCGTACTGGCACCAGTCGATCTACACCGCTGCGGTGATCGAAGGCCTGACCCGCGCCATGCCGCGCGCCCAGCGCCCCGAAGCCGGCCTGACCTACCTGGCCGGCCTGCTGCACAACTTCGGCTACCTGTTGCTGGCCCACGTGTTCCCGCCGCACTTCTCGCTGATCTGCCGCCACCTGGAGGTCAACCCGCACCTGTGCCACAGCTATATCGAACAGCATTTGCTGGGAATCAGCCGCGAGCAGATCGGTGCCTGGCTGATGCGCTACTGGGACATGCCGGACGAACTGTCCACCGCCCTGCGCTTCCAGCACGACCCGACCTATGACGGCCAGTACGCCGAATACCCGAACCTGGTATGCCTGGCCGTGCGCCTGCTGCGCAGCCGTGGCATCGGCTCCGGCCCGGACGACTCGATTCCCGACGCGCTGCTGGAGCGCCTGGGCTTGAGCCGGGAGAAGGCCGAGGAAGTAGTGGGCAAGGTGCTGGATGCCGAGGTGCTGTTGCGCGAATTGGCTTCCCAGTTCAGCCAGGGTTGACTCTGTAGTCTGTCAGACCGCTATCGCAGGCAAGCCAACTCCCACATTTTGATGTGTAAACACCGTCAAATGTGGGAGCTGGCTTGCCTGCGATAAATCCAACTCTGCCCTCCCGAAAACGGATTTCTTTTTCTTCGTTTTCAAATGCTCGACTGATCTCCAAGCCTGGACTGGAACAGCTGACGCCTGATAGGGCTATGCGCCTATTAAAAAGCGACGACAGAGGTGGTTAATCAATACTATAGCTCTACACCAAACGCTTAGATTCCATATTAAAGACACTCAGTTACAAACAAAGCGGAACTCAACTATCACCTCCATACACATAGTGTGCGCAAGTAAATTCTTCTTACTTAATGAAAGCAGAGCGTCCTACTATGTCTATGCCCATCAATCAGTTTCTTAATATCGACCCGCGCCCCGAACTTGGCAATCTGTCCTATCCCCTGCCCCAGTCGATTGATACTTCAACAGGGTGGGACGGTAACAGCAACATCAGAATAGCTAATTACGGAGGGACAAAAGTTACTACCCACAGGGATCAAGGAGCAGCCTTTGATGAACGCGGTTTCTACCCCGCCTCAGAGGTGAAAATAAATACAGGCAACTCGGACGACATTGTCCACATAAAAAAAATAGATGGTCGGATAACTGCTATCGCGAATGGTGTAGCAATCAAACTTGATATTGATGAGTCCAACCGCAGTGGCAACCAAGCCAAGCTTTTTATCAAAACTCATGGGGGCGACGATACGGTAATAATTGACCCTGACGTCAAAACAGAAGTAACGATTGACACTGGGGAAGGCAACGACCAAGTAATGACTGGCGGGGGACATGCTCAAGTACATCTTGGAAATGGCGATGATTTGGGCGTACTCGGTCAGGGGGGAGGAGAATTATCTGGCGAAGCCGGCGATGACAAGTTATATGGTGGCACAGCTGGTGCCGCCCATCTCTCCGGTGGCTCCGGTAGTAACATTATGATGAGCGGCATCCAGCGTACTGACGATCAATCGACATGGATATTGGCCCAAGGAGAACACGATAAAATAATGGTACGCTCTCTGACTACCATCAGAATTGAATCACAGTCTGCCTACACGGTCGTACTACCAGACGCTCAAGCACAGATCCAGATTACAGAAACTGCGGGTAACACTGAAACCGTGAGTCTTGAATCCGGCAGTGATGATAACGACATGAATGTCACTTTCACCGGGCGCAATGAAGTTGGAAAAGATACTCAGCGCACTCAACAGGCGCCACGAAATGAGCAAGAAAAAATGATCTGTGGCCCGACCTCGTCGTAAATTGATACCGGTCCCGGAGCCTTCAGCGCTCCGGGAACCCACTACAACTAACCTCCCTTTTTTTTGCGCGGCTTCAAATACTTGGTCAGCCCCTGGAACCAGATCACCAGCGCCGGGTTGCCCTTGATCTGGATCGTCTTGTCCTGAATCCCCGTCATGAACGCCAGCTGCTTGTCTTTCGCCTGCATCGTGGCGAAGCCGAAGGCCGCATCCTTGAACGCGATGGCGAACGCCGGCGCCGGGTGAACGCCCGAGCGGCTGGTGATGCGCTGGTCTTTGACGATGAAGTGACGGGCCACCTTGCCGTCCAGGGTTTGCAGCTGGAAAGCCAGGTCCTTGTCACCCAGCTGTTGCTGGAAGGCAGGATTGGTGCGGCTGGCTTTGCCCATGATCAGGCCCAGCACCCAGAGAAGCAGACGAAATTTCATGCACACGGCCTCAACGTAATGATGGAGTAGCCGCAGCAGTGTAACGATTTGCCTGAGGAACGCCACCGATCTAGCGCATTAGCGGAAGATCGGCTGGCGTTTGGCACTTATAGCAGCATGTTACTTAAACGTTCGGGCAAGGTACCGGTGCCCAGTCGACCAGGTTCGGATCGCGGCAGGTGCCTTCGATCTGAGCCTTGCCGGCGCTGGCGACCTGCTTGCTTTCCGCTTGCTTGGCCTGCACGGTCTGGATGCTCTTCTCGGTGGTGACAGCTTCTTTCGGCACCACAGGCAGCGGCGGCTTCTTCGCCGGTTTCACGGCTTTCTTGCCTTTGACCGGGGCCACAGGCGGTGTGGTGTCGGCGGTGGCCACGGTGACCACGTCGTTACGCTGTACGCCGACTTGTTGCAGGTCCTTTTCGTACGCCTGGGTGTAGTTGTTCAGGTCTTCGGCAGCCTTGCCGTTGACCGCAACGATCAGGTCGTTGGACTCCTTCAAGCCCGACACGATTTCCGCCAGGCGCTTGCGGCCTTCGGTGTCGCTGACGGTCTTGGCCTTGCGGTCATTGACCAGCTTGGTGAACGCGCTCTGGTAGCACTGCTGCGACGCACGGGCGTAGGCGGTGCTGCGGTCGATGTCGGACGCGCTCTTGTTGAAGTCGCTGGAGTACGACGCGATGCGCTGGTTGTCATCGCTGATCTGCTTCTGACGCTCGGTGTAGTAACCCGCCGCGCCGCCGGCCAGGGCGCCGCCCGCGGCACCGATGGCGGCATTGCGACCGCGCTTGTCGGAGTCACCGGTCAGGGCGCCCAGCAGTGCACCACCGGCAGCGCCGAGGGCCGCGCCGGTGACGACCGACTTGGTCATGTCCGAATCGGTCGCGCGCAGGTGTTGCACCGGCTCGTAGCAGTTCGGGTAGTACTCGACCTTGGTGCTCGACGCGACCTTGGAGGCCGGCGACGTGGCACAACCGGTCAGCACGGTGCTGAAACCGGCTGCGATCAGCAGCAAGTGACGCTTGGAAACCGCCTTACGGGAAAAAAGCATAGGTGTGTTCTCGTTTAAGTTTGACTTGCCCAGCACGGCCCACCGCCGCCTGAGTCCCTTCCAAGCTCGCCATACAGCCAGCGATCATCGCTGTCCGCTCGCTGCGAGCAATTCCTTCAAGATCGTTGCCGGGTCGGCCCGCTGTTGCTTGCGGTAATTGCCGACATGGCGAACGAACAGTGTTGCGCGCGTCACCAGGCTCTTGCCGAGCACCGGTTTGCGATCCAACTCTTCCTTGATTCGTTGAAACTGCGCCTGGATCACCGCATCGGTATAACGCGTGCCGGTGGCCAGGTTGTCGATGTAGATTGCCACCGCACCGTCGAGGGCGCTGCGACCATTCTCGATGGCCATGGCGAACAGCTGCGCGCTGGCCTCGTCCTTGTTGTCGATGGCCTGCTGGCGGCTCTTCTGCAAGTTGGCCAGACGAATGTTGTAGTTGCTGATGGTCTCGGCCACCAGTGCCGCCGACTGAATCAGGTTGCCCGCCGCCTCTTCGCGTTGCTGGGCGATCAGCGAGACATTGCGCTTGAGCTCTTCGTTGACCAGCCCCAGCTCGGCTTGCAGCTTGGGATCGACACTGGCGGCGATGATGCTGTCCAGGCGCTTGGTCGGGTCCTGGGCATCGTCGATGGCGTCGGTCAGCGAGGCCAGGCGCCCCTCTTTCTGCCATTGGGCGAACAGCTCCTTGTAGCGCGAACGCGGTGCCGACAGCGCACCGATGGCCACACGAAAACCGGTGGTCTCGTTGCTCTGCTCGGTGCCGTCAGCGGCGAACAGCGGGTACTCGCGGCGCATGCCGGTGAACAACGTGCCCTCGCCTTCGAGGTAGTTGCCGCCCTTGACCACAAATCCGCCATAGGTGCCCTGGCGACGACCGGCGTGTACCAGCTGGAAGGACTCCTGGACCATTTCCGCCGCGTTGCCGATCACGTCGAACATCCCGATGGGATTCGGCAACTTGGTGCCGATGGGCATCAGCCGCGCGGCCTGGCCGGTGCCGCCGGCAACCTGGTTGAACACCGCGTAATCGGCCAGCGGGCCGTCGCTGTCGCTGCCCTCGGCGCGGCGCGGGAACAGGCGCCCTTCCAGGTCCTGACGGCTGACGGCCTGGCCGCCGCGCGCGGCGAATTCCCATTCCACCTCGGTGGGCAGGCGCACAAAACCGATGCCGCCATCGTCCGCCGACGCACCACGCCCGCTCACGGGCAGCAGGTCGCGGTGGTACTTCATCAACCAGGCGCTGTACACCGCCGAGAAACGCTCGGCCTCGAAGCGCGAAAGTTTCACCTTGGGCAAACGCGCTGCCATACCCGTCGGCACATCGCACGCCGGCGCGGGCTCGCCACTGGCCAGGGACTGCGCCTGGGACATCACCTGGGCATATTGGCGAGCGGTCACTTCGTACTTGCCGATGAAGTACAGCATCGGCTTGAGCGGGGTCTTGGCATCGGTCTTCGGCATCAGCGGCGCGATGACTTTGCTCCAGTCCTTCGGCAAGTCCTTGAGGGTGAACTGGCCGTTGATGAAGTCGCGACGGTAGCCGGAAATGAACGACTGCTGATAACCCGCCTCACCTTCGGCGAAGGGATAGCCCAGGCTGATTTCGCGGTCATCCAGGGTGCCCTGGGCCAGCACATAGGCGTAGCGGAACACCATGTTGCCTTCGCACGGCAACGGCAGGCTCACATCACCGTCCAGGGGCTTGGGGTTATCGAGCTTGTCACTCGCCTCGTCGGCCCAGGCCATCGACGCCAGGGTCAGCGCCACACAGGCGCCCAGTAACTTATACATCTCTGATTCCTTCAGAAGCCTGGATCCGCGCCACTCGCCAACCACCACAGGCTGCCGCCACGGCACTGACGCCGAGGATCGCAACCAGGGCCAGGCCATAATGACGCGCCAGCAGGTGGCTGGCGTACTCGCCCGGCACCTGCACGAACAACTGGTTCAACGCAGTCTCGGCCAAGCCATACAGCCCGGCACTGAGCACGGCGGCAAAACCTGCGCTGTACAGCGCCTGCAACACCACAAACAGCAACAGCCCACCGGTGGAAAACCCCAGCAGGCGCAACACCGATAGCTCCCGGCGTTTGCGCGCCACCGCCGCCAGCGCCCCGGCGAAGATCGCCGCAAACGCTCCCGCCAATGCCAACCCGCAGATCACCCAGAACACGATCGACAGGTTGCGGCTCAGCGACTGCACCTGGGCGATGGTTTGCGCCTGGGTCGACACCAACAGGTTCTGCCCGGCGAAATACACCCGCAGCGGCTCCACATCGGTGAGGCTGCGGGCATACAGACGAAACGCCGGATACACCCGCTGTTCCGCCACACCCACCGCTTCGCCGTCCCAACCCAGCGCCGGTACCGCGCGGCCATCGCGATAATCTTCTGCCGCTTCCAGCAGGCCCGGGTCGGCAAACAAACCGTCACGGGCGAAGGCTTGCAGCGGCAGCACCGCCAGCACTTGCACACGCGTGCGCTGGCTCTCCACACGCCCCGCCACCTGCCGGGCAAACACGCTCTCCAGCCAATCGCCAGGCCGCGCCGCGAGCTTTTCCGCGGCGGTGTGGCTCAACACAATCCGGTCCAGCCCGCTGGGCATCGGCAGGCCGTTCAATAACGGATCACCCGAGGCCGTCGGCAACATTTCCAGGGTCAACGTACCCACCTGCGCCGTGGCTGCGATCTGCCGCGTACGCGGTACCGCAAAGGCCACATCGCTGCGCTGGCCGAGCTGCGCGACAAAGGCGCTGCTGAATCGACCACCGCCCAGCGGAATAATTTCACGGGTCGCGGGGTCGGTCTCCAAACGTTCGGTCAAACTGCTAACCAGTCCAAATTTCAGGCCGAATAACACCAGCAACGGTGCGATCACCGCCACCAGCGCCAGCACCGAACAGGCCGACAGCCAAGCGTCATTGCGGTAGTCCTGCCAGGCGAGCGTCCCCACCAATCCGATGCGCATCAGCACGCCTCCCCTAGGGTCGCGGTGACGCCGCCATCGGCATCACGGCGGCAGCTGATGCGGCGCACCTGCAAGCCGCTGGCGCGGGCCAGGGGCTCGTCATGGGTGGCAATCACGCAGGCCGCGCGACGCTCGCGGGTCTGGGCCAGCAACGCCTGCATCACACGCTCGGCGTTCAGCGGGTCGAGGGACGCCGTCGGTTCATCCGCCAACACCAGTTGCGGCGCATGGGCCAGGGCACGCGCGCAACTCACGCGCTGGCGCTGGCCCACTGAAAGCGCCGCCGGTTGCTTGGCCAGTTGATCGCTGATTTCCAGCTGCTCGGCCAGCCGCGTCACGCTGCCGTCATCCTTCAAACCCAACAGTTGCCGGGGCAGGGCGATATTGCCGCGCACATCGAGAAAGCCCAGCAACCCGCCGGTCTGCAACACATAGCCCAGGTGCCGGCTGCGCAACGCGGCCAGGGTGGACTGGCGATCCGCGCGCCACAGCCCACCGATATCCTGCTGATGGAACTCGAATTGCCCCGCCTGATCCGGCGCCAGCACCAGCGCGAGCAAGTCCAGCAAGGTGCTTTTGCCGCAACCGCTCGCGCCGACAATCGCCACTTGCTCACCCGCCCCCAACTGCAACGCCGGGATCACCAGGCTGTAGCGTTGGCTGCCGACACCCCGGCTCTTGTGCACCGCGCTCAGGCTCAGCATTACGGCAACGTCGACAACGGCACGCGGTACAACGCGTCGCCCGGTTCGGCGTCACCGAAACGCACCCAGTTGGCCACGTCGTTGTGGAAGGTTTCGTAGAGGCGGATCTTCGAATCCAGCTCGTCGATAAAGTCTTCCTGTTCGGCCACGCTCAACGACAACCACAAATCCTGGGTCATGTTCAGCGACTTGCTGCGGTACGGCAGGCCCTCCAGGTATTCGCCGAGCAGGCCGCCGTCGGCCAGGTTGCCGCCCTTGCGCAGGGCTTGCGGGTCACGGCTCATGTAGGCCGAAGCACTGGCGATTTCCTGGAAGAAGTCCTTGGGCGAAGACTGGGTCTTGCGCGCCGCATCCACGATCAGCTTCAGCGACTGTTGCAACTCGTTGAGCTGCAACTTGGTCAGCATCACGCACACCTGAAACGCCGGCAACGCCGGGTTGGTCAGGTCGCGGTCGGCGGTCCAGGCGCTGACCAACTGCGGCGCCTGGCTGGCGCTCTTGCGACCGAGGAAGTCCATGTGCATCGCATAGCCGACCGCCGCCGACTTGTCCGCCAGGCTCGGCGCCGCGCCCAGCGTCGGCACCGCCTGCGGCGTGTTGCTGCGCACCTGGTGCACCAGGTCGGCGAACACACTGCCGATTTCATCCACACGCTCCCCCAGCTTGCGCACATCGCCACCCGGTACCGGCGTATAGAGGTCGCCGATCTGCGGGTTGGCGTCGGCGGTGAGGATGCGGTACTGGCTTTCGGCACCGGCGTGGGTTTTCTTGCCGGCATCGGTGCGCAGGTGCAAGGCGTAGATCTTGATCTGCTTGCCCAGCGCCGCCTGGCGCACTTCGGCCTCGTTCATCTGGGTGGCGGCGAACGGATCGTTCTTGCGCAGCGCGCCCGCGTCGGTGACCAGCAGGATGATGCGCCCGCCGTAACCGGACCAGTCCATGCCCTCGACGGCCTGCATCACCCCGGCGAACGCGTCTTCGTTGAAGGAGTGACTGGACACCGTGGACGCCTTGACCTGGCGCGCCATGTCGAGGAAGCGCTGCGGGTCGCGGCCCTGATCGAGGGTGATCAAGGTCTTGGCCACGTAGTCCAGGCCGGGGGTCTTCTTGATGCTGTTGCGAAAACCCACCAACCCGAAACTGACACTGTCCAACTCGCCGCGCTCGGCAATGCGGGTTTGCAACTCATGCACCACGTCGCGCACCTGGTCGATATACGGCTGCATCGACACCGTGGTGTCCACCACCAGCACCACAGCGGTACGGAAGGCATCGGCATTGGCGCTGAGCACCGGCGTGGCCGGTTTTGCCACGGCCTTGCCGGGGTCGATGGACGCCACATTGAGCAACTGCACCGGCTGGCCGTTTTCGTCGAAGCTCTCTTTGGAGTCGAAGATCGGCAGCAGGTAGAACTGGTTCTGCGGCACCGCGCTGGTCGCAGGCTCCAGGGCCAGGATCTGGCTGTTGTCGTCGCTGTTCTTCTGCGCCTTGGCCAGCACGCCTTTGGCGGCAGCGGGATCGGCCAGCAGCTTTTCGATTTCACCGGATTGGCGCAGGAACATCACCGGTGCTCTGCCCGAACGCTCGGTGAACTTGAGCACCAGGCTTTGCTTCCAGTCACTGACCTGAGCCGCCGGCAACCAACCGTCGCTGCGGCCATCGGTGGCAGCACCGACGCGCACCCACGGGCTGCCGTCGATGTCCTTGCGCTGATACACATAGAGCACGGAAAACGCCGGCAGCGCTTTGCCCGGCGCACCGCCCGCCTCGCTGGACAGCTTGGCGCCCGGCTTGCTGAGCACGCGCTGGAACAAGGTCTTCTTGCCGGCCATCAGCAACGGGCGCTGGCCTCCGTCGGTATCTGCCACCACCGGCGGCTTGGCTTCAGGGGGTGGCGCTGTCGGGGTCAGCGGCGTCTTGGGCACCACGACCGTCGGCGGCGGAGCAGGCTCATCGCTGCCGCTGAGCCACCAGTAACTCGCGCCACCGATGGCCAGCGCGACCGCCACGGCCACGGCAGCCAGCGCCAGTACAGGCCCACGGCGCTGCTCGGACACGGCGCGGTGCTGTGTCGGCGTCACCACCGGTTGGCGTACCACAGCGGGTTGGGGTTGGGGCTTGTCGGTGGGAATCTCGATGGATTCCGGAGTGATGCCCGCCAGATCGAAGCTCATCGGGATCGGCAGTGGCCGCACCAGCGTGGCTTCCAGCGCCTCGCTCGGCAAAGTGTCCAGCGCGTGCAGCAGCGCGGCAGCGTCGGGGAAACGTTCCGCCGGGTCCTTGGCCAACAGCTTGCGCAGCACCTCCTGATAACGCCCGTGGTGCACCGGCAATTCCGGCAGCGGTTCGGTCAGGTGTGCCAGCGCCGTCGACAGCGCGTCGGTGCCGGTATAGGGCAGCTTGCCGACCAGGATTTCATACAGCACCACGCCCAACGCATACAGGTCGGCGCGGCCATCGATCTCCTGGCCTCGCGCCTGCTCCGGGCTCATGTAGCTCGGCGTGCCCACGGCAAACCCGGCCTGGGTGAACTGGGTGCGATCGTCCAGGGACTTGGCGATGCCGAAGTCCGACAGCACCGCCGTGCCGTCGGCGCGGAACAGAATGTTCGCCGGCTTGACGTCGCGGTGCACCAGGCCCTGGGCATGGGCGTAACCCAGCGCCGAGGCGATCTGGCGGATGTATACCAGGCCCTGCTCCGGCGTCAGGCCGGCGGCGATGCGCTCCTTGAGCGTGCCGTTGGGCAGGTATTCCATGGCCATGTAATACAGCTCACCGACATTGCCGATGTCGTGGATGGTCACGGTGTGCGGGTGCGACAGCCGCGCCAGGGTCTTGCCCTCGCGCAGGAAACGCTCGCAGAAACTCGGGTCGGCGGCCAGGGCCGCCGCCATCACCTTGAGCGCCACCTTGCGCTCCAGCGAGCGCTGGGTGGCCAGGTACACGCTGGCCATGGCGCCTTCGCCGATCTCGCCTTCGATGTCATAGCCCGGGATCAGGATGTTCATGGCGAAACCTTCACGACAATGGCGGTGATGTTGTCCGGCGCCCCCCGGTTGAGTCCCAGGTGCACCAGGCTGCGCACGATTTCATCCGGAGTGTCGTGGCTGAGCACTTCGCGGATCTCATGGTCTTCGACGGTCTTGTTCAGGCCATCGCTGCACAGCAGGTAGCTGTCGCCGGGAGCGATCAGCAGGTCGACCACCGCCAGCTCCAGCTGGGCTTCGACGCCCACCGCGCGGGTGACGATATTCGCGCGCGGATGCAAGCGCGCATCGGCCTCGCTGAGCAGGCCGCTGTCTTGCAGGTCCTGTACGTAGCTGTGGTCTCGGGAGATGCTTTCCAGCACACCATCGCGCAGGCGGTACAAGCGGCTGTCGCCGGCCCACAGGCACACGCCGCGCAGCCCGCGCGCAGCCAGCAACACCACGGTGCTGCCCATCAGGGTCACGCCACGGTGGGCGGTTTCTTCGCGCACAGCACTGTTGATGCGGATAAGGTCGGTGCGCAGCGCCGCCGTGTATTCATCGAGTGAACGCCCCACCGGCACGCTGCGCAGGCTGTCGACGATCAGGCTGCTCACATAGTCCCCGGCCGCGTGCCCACCCATGCCGTCGGCGACCACCCACAGGCGGTTCTCCGGCAGGTCCAGGCAGGCGTCTTCGTTGACCTGGCGCACCATGCCCACATGGCTCTTGCTCGCGGATTTGTACGTCGCCCCCATCTACACCACACCTTCTTGTCCGAGCAAAAACTGCGCAAAATCGCCGGCGGCAGGCAGGCCCTGACACCGCAATAAACCTGGGGAAATACGTTGCGAACCCCGGCCCCACCAGAGGCTCACACCTTCGCAGGCCTGCTCGGCCAGCGCGGCCAGGCGCCCATGGGGCACGGTGGCCGCCATCCGTTGCAGGCCGGCGAAGCGGCTGTCGACCGCACGCGCCTCGCTGGCCGGCGCACCCAGTTGGTCCACGCCGTCGCTGAACTGCTCGAACGTGGCACCCGGCTCCAGGGTGCTGAGCAACAACTCCTCGGCATGTTCGAACCAGCTGTCCGGCCCGCCGACCAGGGACGCGGGGTTGGTGTCGTGATCGAGCAAGGCAACCACCGCCAACGGAAAATACCGCCCGACCCGGTCGATGCTTGGCATCACCACCCCCACCGCGGCGTCCGGCCCGCACACGCCCGGCGCCAGCACAAAGCGCCACAGCGGGCTGACCAGGTAGGTGTTGAGCCAGTCACCGCCGAGGCTGTTCTGGCTGGCGAGCAAGCCCGCCGCCAGCCAGCTGTCCCACGGGCCGATAAAACTCTGGGGCAAGGCGCGGCTGACAAAATCTCCGCGACTGGCCAACTTGCCGTAGAAACCCAGGGTCGTCATAGCCGCTCCGGCAGGCTGAAGCCGCTGAGCACGCGGCTCTTGAACGGATTGAAGGCACTGTTGGCGCGTAATTCGTAGGCGATGCTCGCACCGTCCACCCGCAGGCGCAGGTTGAAACGGTCCGGTGAGTTCCCGGCAGTGAGGTCTGACTGCTCCAGCAGGCGGAACCAGGCCCACGGCCCGTCCAGGGTCACGCCGGAACGCCCGCTGGCCGAGGGCGGCATGATCGAAATACGCACCACGCCAATGCTGCCGGGGTTCGGCCATTGCATCGCCACCGGGCGGCTCGGGCCGTGGTCGTAGCTCAGTTGCTGGCCGTCGAGGTCGAGCAGGAACTGGGTGATGGTCGGGTCCATCGACACCGGCTTGAGCTCGAAACGCACGATGGGCTGGGTGCCGCCAGCCCGGAAGAACGCATCACGAATCGCCGCCGCGCGCTGGAAGGTTTGCAGCACGCCCGGCGCAATCCCCAGCTTCTGCGCAGCGCCCGGCTGCCAACGCCAGGTCTGCGCCGAGGTGTCCACATACGGTTGCAGGTATTTGCGGAAGTAGTTGTCCATCACCCCGCCCACGCCGAAGAACTGGCCGAAGTCATCCAGCGTGGCGTCCCGCGCACTGCCCGGCGCCATCGGGTAACGCCCGGCCAGGGACTGGCGGTAGACGTTGACCACTTCGCTGACCCAGGCGGCGTTCAACTGGTTGCGCACGCCCCCCATCATGCTGTTGGTGGTGGCGTTGACCACCGACTTGACCATGCCCTGCACCAGCGGCGGCTGGCGCTCGGCGTTCAGGCTGACCCGCGTGGCCGCAGCCGCCGCCTGGTTCTTGGCCTCGCCGAGCAAGGCATCGCCGCTGGCACCGACCATGGCGCTGACCTGCACATACAGCGCGTTCATGTCCGCCAGCAGGCCGTCGATGGCCGCCGGCTCGCCTTCGTTCTTGCTGACGATGCCGTTGAGATCGGCAAAGTGCGCCGTCACCGGATCGTCTGCCGCTGCCGGCGCATTGGCCGCCGGTTGTTCCTGACCCAGCAAGCTGCCCAGACGCTCCTTGAGCTTGTCGACACCGCCTTCCACCGGCACGCCCTTGGCAGCCAGCTGGCGCTCTTCGGCTTGCAGATCGGTTTCCCTGGCCACCGCCACCAGCAGTTTTTTCAACGGCGAGGTCGGGCCGGAAATCACCCGCAGCACATCGGCCGCCTGGGCCACGCTGGTGATAGGTACGAAGTCGATGTCCGCGAGCAGCGCGTCCCACTGGCGCTGGTAGTCCTGGAAGTACAGGCGACGCACGTCGGCGGCCAGGCTCACCACGTTCTGTTGATCCGCCTGTTCGTGGCCCAGCACCCATTGCTCTTCGGCGAGGGTGCCGGTCTGGTTCAGGCTGCTCAACAGAAACGCCTGGCGATACCCCTTGGCGGTGAAGAACCCGCTCAGCGGCTCGCCCAACGGCTTGCCACTCTTGCGGCTGAACACCAGCGCGGCATCACGGCCCGCCGCTTCGTTGAGGCGAAAGTCAGGGATGCCTTCCGGCAGTTTCTGACGCTTGACCCGGTCATACACGCGCTGGGCCACCGGCAGTTGTTGCAGTTGCCGGCGCAGGTCGTCGATCAACCGTGGGTCAAGCCGCGCATTCGGCGGATGGCGCTCGAACAGGGACTGTAAATGCCCGGTCAGTGCCTGGCGCTGGTCAGCCGGCAAGTCGCGCGGCAGGTTGCGGTCCCAGTCCAGGGCAATCCAGGCCTTGATGAAGTCCGGGTCGTAATGCTCGGTGTCGGCGAGCATCAGGTAGGCCTTGAGACCCTCGTAGAGGAAGTCGGAATTGCCGCCGCCATGCAGTTGCTCTTCGATGCGCGTGACCAGCCGCGGCGCGAAGACGGCAATCAGCAGCTTGCGGTAGACACTGGCGGACTCGGCTTCCAGCATGTCGCCCTGATACAACCCCAAGCCTTCGGACCAGCTCGGCGAATCGCCCGCCAGGTGCTTCACCGCATTGAGCAACGGCAGCACGGCAAGCACTTCGCGCTGCGCCGGGCTCAGGCTTTGTACCGCCTGCCCCAGCGGCGCAACCTTCTGGTCGACCTGGGCAATGTAGGCCTGGTTGGCGCGATAACTCACCCACCACAAGCCGCTGACCACCACCACCAGCGCCACGGTCGCGGCGAGTACACCGCGCGCGATCCATTTGCGCCGACGCTCGACCTTGGGGTTCACACCGACCAATCCACGCTCGGCAAACGCGACGGCGCTGAAGAGTTTTTCGATGAAGTAGCTGCGCCCGGTACCGCTCTGGCGCGCCAGGTGCTGGCGGTCCAGGTTCATGCTCTGGGCCATCGCACCGATCAGGCGATCGATCGGGCTGCCTTCCTGGGTGCCGCTGGTGAAATACACGCCGCGCAGTAACACGCGCTCTTCGAAGGCATTGGGCTTGAACACGCCGTCGAGGAAGCTTTGCAGGCAGTCTTTCAACGCGCCGAACTGCTGCGGGAAGCCGTAGATCAGGTCGCGCCGCGCCGGGTCGCGCTCCTGTTGCAGACGCTCCACCAGACGCTCATTGAGGCGCTGCTCCAGCCCGGCAAACTCGCTTTGCAAGTGTGCCAGGGGGCTGTCACTGCTCTTGCCGTCGTCCAGGGCAAAGGTCATGCCCCACACCTGGGCGCGGTCTTCCTTGCTCAGGTTGTCGAAAAACTCCATGAAGCCCGGCACCAGGTCGAGCTTGGTCAGCATCAGGTAGATCGGGAAACGCACGCCCAGCTGGGTGTACAGCTCCTGGATACGCAGGCGGATGGCGGCCGCATGGGCCGCGCGCTCGGCGTCGCTGCCCAGCAACAGGTCGGACAGGCTGATGGCAATGAACGCACCGTCGATGGGCCGGCGCGAACGCTGCTTTTTCAGCAGGTCGAGAAAGCCCAGCCACGCCGCTTTGTCCACCGTGGAGTTGCTGTCCTGGGTGGTGTAGCGGCCTGCGGTGTCGAGCAGAACCGCCTGATCGGTGAACCACCAATCGCAATTGCGCGTACCGCCAACGCCGCGCACGGCGCCGGCCCCCAACTGGGCGGCCAGCGGAAAATGCAGGCCGGAATTGACCAGCGCCGTGGTTTTGCCCGAGCCCGGTGGGCCGATGATCACGTACCACGGCAGCTCGTAGAGGTTGCGCCGCTCATCGCCGCCGAGCTTGGCCTTTTTCAGCAGGGCCAGGGCCTCGTCCATGCGCTGGCGCAGGGTGGAGAGTTCTTCGGCAGTGGCGACACTGTTGGGGTCGGCCGGGGTTTCGGCGGCCAGGCTGCGCATCACTTCGGCGGCTTGCCGGCGGGCCTGGATAATGCGGAACACGCGGTAGGCAATCCACACCGCGAACACCAGGATGATCAGCGCCCAGCGGCGTCCTTCCGGCACCAGCACATCGAGCAGCGGCCCGACGAACCAGATGATCAGGCTCAGGGCGATCAGGCCCAGCAACGGGATCACCCAGCGAATCATGAAACTGAAAAACGCCTTCACTCGACGCCCTCCGCCAATACGGTGATTTCAACCCGACGATTGCGGGCACGGCCTTCGGCTGTACTGTTGGTCGCCACCGGCTCCGTGTCGCTGCGGCCTTCGGCGCTGAAACGGTCGCCCTGGCCAGTCTTGGCCGCGAGGATTTCCAGGACCGACCTGGCCCGCGCCTCGGAGAGCGCCCAGTTGGACGGGAAGCGCAGCGTGGCGATCGGGCGGTTGTCGCTGTGCCCGGTCACGCGCACCTGGCCTTTGACTTTGCGTATCGCATCGGCGATGCGCAGCATCAGCGGCTGGTAGTCATCGACGATGCTGGAGCTGGCGGACGCGAACAGCTCGTCGCCACGAATCGTCACCACGGAGCGGTCGACGGCATCTTCCACCGCCACGCGCCCGGCCTTGATGTCTTCCACCAAAAAGCCGGCCAGGCGTGGGCGTTCGACCACCTTCGGCTGCGCCACCTGGCGGTCGATGGTCTGCACCGGGATTTCGCCCAGGGCATGAATGTTCTTGAACACCGGCTCGGCGTCCGAGGCCAGCTTCATGCGCAGGCCGAACAACAGCGCCAGCAGCAGCGCCAGGCCGATGGCCACGGCGATCCACGGCGGCATGAACTGCGCCAGGCGGTCCCGCGCCACGGTCACGCCGCGCCAGTGCGGCGACAGCTCGCGCTCGTGCTCGCCACGGGCACTGCGGATCGCGGCGGCGGTGCGTTCACGCAGGGCTTCCAATTGGCTGCGCCCGTCATTCATCACGCGGTAGCGGCCTTCGAACCCCAGGCACATGCACAGGTACAACAGCTCCAGCAGGTACAGGCGTTCGCGCGGGCTTTGCAGGCAGTGGTCGAGCAGTTGGAAGACTTTCTCGCCACCCCAGGCTTCGTTGTGCACGGTGATCAGCAAGCTTTGCTTGCCCCAGTCACTGGTGCTGCCCCACGGCGTACTCAGCACGGCTTCATCCAGCGCAGTGCACAGCGCGTAACGGGCCAGCAGCACTTCGTTGCGCGCGATGCCGGCGGCTTCGGCGCGTTCTTCGAACTGGCGCAGGTAGGCCAACAGTTGGGCACGCAGGCTGGCGGGCGCCGGATGGGCGATGGTGTTGCGCAGGCGCGTCAGCAGCGCCAACAGCGGGCCGGCGGCGCTTTCCAGCGGGTTGAGGCCCTGGCTCTTGCCGGTGAGCATCGGCGCGGCCGGCATCGACAAGGGCGCAGGCTCGGCCCGCACGGGCTCTGGCGCCCGGCCACCCGGGCGCGGCATGAACTGGGTGCGTTCGTCATCATTGGGATGCATCGCGGTTTATCCTCGGATCGCCCAGAAGGCCAGGTTCAAGCCCGGGAACTGCCCGGCGATATGGAACGCAAAACCGCCGGAATTGCTGAGCTGCTGCCAATGTTCGCTGCCCCGGTCCAGCTCGTAATAGGTGGAGCCGGCGTGGTACGGCAGTTGGCGCGGCGCCACCGGCAGGGGCAGCAGGCCGATGCCCGGCAGTTGCAGGTTGACCAGGTCGCGGATGTGTTCCACCGAGCCGACCTTGCTCTGCTGGCCGAACCGCGCGCGCAGGGTTTCGCCGGGCACATCGGCCCGTACCACGAGAATGAAACTGGCGTTGTCGATCAGGGTCTTGTCGGCCAGGATCGCCACGTGGATGCCGTAGGCTTTCTCCACAATCGGGATTGGCGTGGCCTTGCTGTCGATCAGCATCGACAGCGCCTCACGCAATGCCGCCATCACCGGAGCGAAGCTCAGGGCCAGGTCGTCGTGCTGGTATTGCGGGTATTCCTGGGGGCGACGGCCTGAGGTGGAGAACGTCGAGAACTCGCCGGCCAGGCTGACCAGTTCGCTGAAAAAGCGCTCCGGGTGCAACGGGCTCAACTGACTGAAGTGCTGGATCAGCGGCTGGGCGCGGTTGACCAGTTGCAACAGCATGAAGTCGGCAATCTCCGAGGCGCCGCCCGCGCCTGACGCCACCACACGACCGGCCAGGGCTTCGCCGCGCTGATGCAGCAGGCCCAGCAGTTCGCTGCGAAACGCCGTCAGCGGTTTGCTCGCGGCCACGTCCAGCACCGGCGGGATGTAAGTGTCATCGAGGACCAGCGCGCGGTCGGCGCGTTTTTCCTTGATGCGCACCAGGCCCACGGCGGCGTAATCGCTGATGCCATCCTGGGCGGTCAGCAGGCGCAAGGCGCGAGAGCCCACGGCCACCGGCGCGCGGTTCTCGAACGGCGCGTTGTCGTCCCGCACTTCGCGCACCTGGCTCACGTAACGCGCGGCGCCGAGGTCTTCGCCATCGTCGACGGTGTCGCGGGCGCCGGCGCGCTTGAGCGGCAGCGCCAGGTAGACCAGGCCGTCGCGCAGGTTGTCATCGATGTTCAGCGGGCTCGGCGCCAAGTCATCCTGGGGAATGTTGAACGGCGTGCCGTCGGGCAACAGGCCACGGGCCGAAACGATCGCCAGCTTGCCCTGGGCCAGCAGGCCCTGGTCGATCAGCAGCTCGGAAAAGCCCCAGGCGCCTGCGGACAACGGGCGGCTGCGGGCGTCGATCAGGTTTTCCAGGTAACGGTCATGCTGCTGGAAGTGCTGCGTTCCGATGAACATGCCTTCCGACCAGACCACGCGATTGTTCCAGGACATGGGGGCTCCGATGACTTCTTATTGGGCAGGGCTGGATGGGGGAACCACGACGTCGGCACGCACGGCGCGCACATCGAGGCTGATCTGGTATTCGGTGTACTGACGCGCAGGCACGTTGATCACCGTTCGCCACTGCGCGCGGTCCAGTTCGCGGTAGCCCACCAACAGCCCGATCTGGCGGGTGGACGGGTCAAGGTCGCGCTGGACGCTCAGTTGCTGGCCGGGCTGCACCATGACTTCATCCTGGTCGAGCAGGTCCAGGCCCAGGGTCGATTGCGCACGGTCAGCCAGTGCGAAGTAATCGGAACGGCTGAAGTTGGCGGCATTTTTCAGTTCGAAAATGCGCACCCGCACTGGCGCGGCCTGGCCGTTGGCAGCGGGGTTGAGCCCGGCAATGGCGTGAAAGTGCAGCTCGACGGCGGCGGTGTCGGCGTCTGCCTCGGCGGTGGCTTCGGGCTTGGCGGCATCCTTGGCACAGGCCGTCAGCAGTAGAAAGGTGGCAACTGCGAGTAAAAACCTGGAAATCATCCTGCGTCCTCAATGACGTATTTAACTATCCGTTGATCCATGGGTGTTGCGGGGTGCGCTAGCGACGCTGTCGTGCGCTGTGCTCTTCGTAGGCCCGGCTGAATTCGCGACCGAACAGGTCCTGAAAGTCTTCCTGGGCTTCGCGGGAAATATTGCTGTAAAGCTCGGTGAACTGCTGCCAGTACTGGGCCTGCCGCGAACCGTTGAAAATGCTCGACAACCCGCCGGGCTTGCCCATGCGTTCTTCCAGCTGGCCCGGTTCAAAACGGCTGAGCAGGTGTTTGATCGCGGCCTCCACGCCCGCCATCACTGCCAGTTGATGAGCGCGCAGGTCGTCGAAACTGTCGCGCACCGCCGCGTCCGGCGCCATGAACGCCTGGTTGCCATGGCGCAGCAACAGCAGCAGGGCTTCATCGGCGTTCGGCGCGAACTTCAAGGGGTTGTTTTCCGCCGGCTGGATCATCGTCTGCTGCATGCGGAACTCGCCCTTGAGGCTGGCGCGGGCACGCAATACGTCGATCAGGCCTTCGACCATCAGCCGGTAACTGCGGCCGATGTTTTCCATCTGGGCTTCGGCTTGCGCGTTGTCCAGGCGCAGCTGGTCGAGGCCCGCACCGCGCAGGAAGGCTTGCAGCAGGTCAGGTTGTCCGGCGGTAACGGCCACCGGGCGCGCGGGCTCCACCACAGGCGGCTGGACGACCGCCACCGGCGGTGACGCAGCAGGCGGGGCCACGGGTGTCGGTGCACTGGCCACCGGCGCCGGTGTGTCGCCAAACAGGTCCCAGTCTTCGGGAATCACCGAGCCCGACACTGCCGGTTTTTCCGCCACAGGCACTGTTACCGGGGTCGGCGGGCGGAAATCGTGTTGTTCGGACGGTACGTGGTCCGCCACGGTCGGCGGCGGCACGGCGGTTGGGCTGAGGAAGTCGAACAGGTCCGGCAGGGTGTCCATCGACGAGGCACCCTGGAACTGCGGCGCGATCACCGGCACAGGCGCGGGTGTGGGCGGGCTCGCCACGGCGCCCATCAGCGCTTCGAAGCTGTTCGGTGATTCGCCGGCAAAGGGTTGGCTTTCAACGGCTTGCACGTTGAAATCGATACGCGCCTGGATTTCGTAGTCACCGATGCGGATCAACTCGCCATCTTGCAAAGGCTCGCTATTACCTCTGCGCAAACGAATACCGGCATTAACCAACTCCACACCGTTGGTGCTGTTATCGGTTAAATAATAACGGCCATCTTTGTATTGAATAACGCAATGTCGAGAGGAGACCAACCGCTCTGGATCAGGCAATACCCAGTCATTATCAGAACTGCGGCCGATCGCCATCGCGCCCTGATTCATGGACTTTTCGGGGCACTGCCCGGGGGTAATCTTGTGATAACTAGTGATAGTCAAACACAGCGACATCTTGCCTCCTTGCTGATACTTCGCGCGCAGTCGATTCCCGGGCAGACCGCTCCCCGAGAAATCCCCACACGGTCGCCTGAACGACCGTCAAAACCTGCCTATGTCAGCATGATCGCTGATCTTAACTGGCCTCCATGACAAAAATCCTGTCCCGGTGCGCCGTCAGACCCACCAGTCGCACAGGTTGTTAAGCACCGCACATCTGTCACAGAGGGCGAATAGCTTACCTTGACAAGGGATAAGTACTACACCAAAAATGCACAACTTCTTGAATACCAGTGATGGCACAGTAGTGGCATCTTACTTATATGACCAAGAAAACATGCAAAGTTCATTACGCAACTAATGCATGAGTTGCCCGGTATCTAACGGGCTGATAGGGAGATCGATTTCAGTGGATGTGCCGTTGCTGCTCACCGCCGTTTCCGCGACTTCGCCGTGTGGTGAAGACATGGAATATGACGCGCAATTTCTGCAATTGGAGCGTGATGCCAAGGGCCAGCCCGAACGCAGCATGGGCGACTCGATCCTGCCCGCTGAACCACCGGAATGGCGCAGCATCCAGCAGCAAAGCCTCGACTTGTTGCAGCGCAGCAAAGACCTGCGCATCACCCATTTTCTGCTGCAAAGTTCCCTCGCCCTCCAGGGTGTCGCCGGGCTGGCCGAAGTCCTCACACTGATCGACGCGTTGCTGCGCGAATACTGGGCCGACCTGCACCCGCGCCTGGATGCCGACGACGATAACGACCCCACGGTGCGCATCAACGCGCTGTCCGGCCTGACCGGCGACACGACCATTCGTCTGCTGCGCGAAAGCATCCTCACCCGTTCGCGCACCTTCGGTCCCGTGAGCCTGCGTGCTGCGCTCAACGCCAGCGGCCTGCTGAGCTTCCCCGACGAACAACTCGGCGCCCAGCAACTCAACGCTGCGTTCCTCGACAGCGACCCCGAACAACTGCAAGCCACCCGCGACGCCCTGATTGCGGCGCGCGCGGCCTGCGAAGCCATCGAACAGCAGGTCAACGACCAGGTCGGCTCGGCCCAGGGCGTGGACCTCAGTGCCCTGAAGCAACCGCTCAAACAGGCGTTGCAGCTACTCAATCAAGCGGTGCCCGGCACCGACAGCAGCAGCGAACCCGAGACCGTCAGTGACGACGATGCCCCCTCGGCCGACTTCGCTGCGGCCCCCGCAGTTGCTCGCCCCGTTGGCGATATCGCCAGTCGCGACGATGTGCTGCGCAGCCTCGACAAGATCCTTGCGTACTACACCCGGCACGAGCCTTCGAGCCCGCTGCCGGTGCTGTTGAACCGGGCGAAGAATCTGGTGCACGCCGACTTCGCGGCCATCGTGCGCAACCTGATTCCCGACGGCATGTCCCAATTTGAAAACCTGCGCGGGCCGGACGGCGAGTAAACCGCCTGACCGTGCAGTAACAACACCGTCGCTCAAGCGACCAGGAGCAGCAACGTGGCGAAGCAAAGTTCTCAGAAATTCATCGCGCGCAACCGTGCGCCTCGAGTGCAGATCGAGTACGACGTCGAGCTTTACGGCGCCGAGAAAAAGGTCCAGCTGCCCTTCGTGATGGGCGTGATGGCCGACCTCGCCGGCAAGCCCGCCGAACCGCTCGCGCCCGTGGCCGACCGCAAGTTTCTTGAAGTGGACGTCGACAACTTCGACTCGCGCCTCAAGGCCATGCAGCCGCGCGTGGCGTTCCACGTGCCGAACGAGCTGACCGGCGAAGGCAACCTGAGCCTGGACATCACCTTCGAAAGCATGGACGACTTCAGCCCGGCCGCCGTGGCCCGCAAGGTCGACTCGCTGAACCAACTGCTCGAAGCCCGCACCCAGCTGGCCAACCTGCTGACCTACATGGACGGCAAGACCGGCGCTGAAGAAATCATCATGAAGGCGATCAAGGACCCGGCACTGCTCCAGGCACTTGCCAGTGCGCCCAAGCCTGCAGGGGACCAGTAATCATGACCGACAATACCGCCCGCGAAGGCAGCCAGATCCTGGGTGCCACCGAAGAAGCCAGCGAGTTCGCCAACCTGCTGCTGCAAGAGTTCAAGCCCAAGACCGAGCGTGCCCGCGAAGCCGTGGAAACCGCCGTGCGCACCCTGGCCGAACAGGCCCTGGCGCAAACCGACCTGGTGTCCAATGACGCGATCAAGTCGATCGAATCGATCATCGCCGCCATCGACGCCAAGCTGACCGCCCAGGTCAACCAGATCATCCATCACCAGGATTTCCAGCAGCTGGAAAGCGCCTGGCGTGGCCTGCACTACCTGGTCAACAACACCGAGAGCGATGAGCAGCTCAAGATCCGCGTGCTCAACATCTCCAAGCCGGACCTGCACAAGACCCTGAAGAAATTCAAGGGCACCGCGTGGGACCAGAGCCCGATCTTCAAGAAGATGTACGAAGAAGAATACGGCCAGTTCGGTGGCGAACCTTACGGTTGTCTGGTGGGCGACTACTACTTCGACCAGTCGCCTCCCGACGTGGAGCTGCTGGGCGAGCTGTCGAAAGTCTGCGCCGCCATGCACTCCCCGTTCATCGCTGCGGCCTCGCCGACCGTGATGGGCATGGGCTCGTGGCAGGAACTGTCGAACCCGCGTGACCTGACCAAGATCTTCACCACCCCGGAATACGCCGGCTGGCGCTCATTGCGTGAATCGGAAGACTCGCGCTACATCGGCCTGACCATGCCGCGCTTCCTGGCGCGCCTGCCGTATGGCGCCAAGACCGACCCGGTGGAAGCTTTCGCCTTCGAAGAAAACACCGACGGCGCCGACAGCTCCAAGTACACCTGGGCCAACGCTGCCTACGCGATGGCGGTGAACATCAACCGTTCGTTCAAGCACTACGGCTGGTGCTCGCGCATCCGTGGCGTGGAGTCCGGCGGTGAGGTGGAAAACCTGCCAGCCCACACCTTCCCCACCGATGACGGTGGCGTGGACATGAAGTGCCCGACCGAAATCGCCATCAGCGACCGCCGTGAAGCGGAGTTGGCGAAGAACGGTTTCATGCCGCTGCTGCACAAGAAAAACACCGACTTCGCCGCGTTCATCGGTGCGCAGTCGTTGCAGAAACCGGCCGAATACGACGACCCGGACGCCACCGCCAACGCCAACCTGGCGGCGCGCCTGCCGTACCTGTTCGCCACGTGCCGTTTCGCCCATTACTTGAAGTGCATCGTGCGCGACAAGATCGGTTCCTTCAAAGAGAAGGACGAGATGCAGCGCTGGTTGCAGGACTGGATCCTCAACTACGTCGACGGCGACCCGGCGCACTCCACCGAAACCACCAAGGCCCAGCACCCGCTCGCGGCCGCCGAGGTGATCGTGGAAGAAGTCGAAGGCAACCCGGGTTACTACAACTCCAAGTTCTACCTGCGCCCGCACTACCAGCTCGAAGGGCTGACCGTGTCGTTGCGCCTGGTATCGAAGCTGCCTTCGGCGAAAAGCGCGTAAGTAGCTGTTGAACCGGCTCTTCTGTGGGAGCCGGGCTTGCCCGCGATGCAGGCGGCGCGGTCCGGCAGGCAGGTCGCGGTGATGCCATCGCAGGCAAGCCAGCTCCCACAGAAAAGCAAAGCCCCACTGGGCTTAACCAAATATCGTGGCACGGGCCACACAGGGAGAAAACATGGCTGTTGATATCTTCATCAAGATCGGCGACATCAAAGGCGAGTCCATGGACAAGGTCCACAAGGACGAGATCGACGTGCTGAACTGGAGCTGGGGCATGGCCCAGTCCGGCAACATGCACGTCGGTGGTGGCGGCGGCGCGGGCAAGGTGAATATCCAGGACCTGTCGCTGACCAAGTACGTCGACAAGGCCTCGCCGAACCTGATGATGCACTGTGCCAGCGGCAAGCACATCGACAAGGTCAAGCTGACCGTGCGCAAGGCCGGCGGTGAAAGCCAGGTCGAGTACATGGTGATCAACCTGGAAGAAGTGCTGGTCACCTCGCTGAGCACCGGCGGTTCGGGCACCGATGATCGCCTGACCGAGAACGTCACCCTGAACTTCGCCCAGGTGATGGTCGACTACCAGCCGCAGAAAGCCGACGGCACCAAAGACGGCGGCGCGATCAAGTTTGGCTGGAACATCCGTTCCAACACCAAGCGCTGATAGCTCGGGTGGCCGTGGCCGCGCGCCACGGCCACCGTGTTTTTGTCCCTCTCGCAACCCGTCCGTGGAGCTGCTTTGGTGATCACTGAAATCGCTTCCCGCGACCGTCTGCAACCGTCCCTGCTGGACCGGCTGACCGACGACGATCCGACCAACCCCAAGGAAAGCGCCGACAAACGTGTGCTGTCCCTGACCCAATTGAAAGCCTCGGTGCTGCGCGACCTGGCGTGGCTGCTCAACACCACCTCGTTGCTCGGCGCCGATGCCACGCTGCATACCCCGGCGGGAACGTCGGTGGTCAATTACGGCCTGCCGGCACTGGCGGGCAACAGCGTCTCCAGCGTGGACATCAAGGCGCTGGAAGCCTTGATCTATCAGGCCATCGCCACCTTCGAGCCACGGATCTTGCGCCACACACTGCGCGTGAAAGCCCGTGTCGGCCATGACGAAATGAACCACAACGCCCTGAGTTTCGAGATCGAAGGCGACCTGTGGGCACAGCCGGTGCCGTTGCGCCTGCTGCTGCAAACCGACCTGGACCTGGAGTCCGGCCATGTGCGCGTGGTGAACGCCGACCAGCGGAGACGCCCATGAATCCGCGCCTGCTGGAGCTGTACAACCAGGAACTGCACCACGTGCGCGAAAGCGCCGCCGAGTTCGCCAAGGAATACCCGAAGATCGCCAGTCGGCTGACCCTGTCCGGCATGGACTGCGCCGACCCGTATGTCGAACGTTTGCTCGAAGGCTTTGCCTACCTCACCGCCCGCGTGCAGCTCAAACTCGACGCCGAGTACCCGACCTTCACCCACAACTTGCTGGAAATCGCCTATCCGCACTACCTGGCACCGACGCCGTCGATGACCGTGGTGCAATTGCAGACCGACCCGGATGAAGGCTCCCTCGCCGACGGTTTTCCATTACCACGCGACAGCGTATTGCGGGCTGCCCTGGGCCGCGAAACCCAGACCTGCTGCGAGTACCGCACCGCGCACCCGGTGACGCTGTGGCCGCTGCAAGTCAGCAACGCCGAGTACTTCGGCAACCCCGCCGCCGTGCTGGGCCGCCTGGCCGCCAGCGAACCGAAGGCCAAGGCCGGCTTGCGCCTGACCCTGCGTACCGGCGCCGAATTGCCGTTCAACAGCCTGGCCCTGGACAACCTGCCGCTGTACCTCAGTGGCGCCGATGAGCAGCCATTCCGTCTCTACGAGCAACTGCTGGGCAATGCCTGCGCGGTGTTCGCACGCAAACCCGGCGGTGACTGGGTGGAACGCCTGCCGCCGGACGCCCTGCGCTCCCGGGGTTTCGACGATGCCGACGCGGCCATGCCGGTCGTCGCACGCGCCTTCCAGGGCTATCGGCTGTTGCAGGAATACTTTGCCCTGCCCCATCGCTTCCTGTTCGTGGAGTTCGCCGAGCTGAGCCGTGCGGTCAAGCGCTGCGACGGTCAGGAGCTGGAGCTGATCGTGTTGTTCGACCGTCACGAGCAGAGCCTGGAAGGCAGCGTCGGCGCAGCGCAGTTCCTGCCGTTCTGCACGCCGGCAATCAACCTGTTTCCCAAACGGGTGGATCGTATCCACTTGTCCGACCGGGTCAACGAACACCATGTGATCGCCGACCGCACGCGACCGATGGATTTCGAGATTCACTCCCTGAGCGGTTTAACCGGACATGGCACCGGCCCCGAACAGCCATTCCTGCCGTTCTACGCGGTGCGCGATCCCTCGCGGTATGGCCGCGACCAGGCGTATTACACCGTACGACGCGAGCCACGGGTGTTGTCCAGCGACCAGCGCCGCAACGGCCCGCGCTCCACTTACGTGGGCAGCGAAACCTTTGTCAGCCTGGTCGACAGCCAGCAAGCGCCCTACCGCCACGACCTGCGCCAGCTCGGCGTGACGGCGCTGTGCACCAACCGCGACCTGCCGCTGTTCATGAGCGTGGGCAACGGCAAGACCGACTTCACCCTGGCCGACAGCGCACCGGTGCTGGCGGTACGTTGCGTGGCCGGCCCCAGTCGCCCGCGCGCCAGCCATGCCCACGACGCCAAGGCCTGGCGCCTGATCAGCCAGCTCTCGCTCAATTACCTGTCCCTGAGCGAACAGGGCCAGGGCGCCGGCGCCTTGCGCGAACTGCTGCGCCTGTATGGCGACAGCAATGACGCGGCCCTGCAATTGCAGATCGAGGGCCTGCGCGAAGTCAGCAGCAAAGCGGTGACCCGGCGCCTGCCGATGCCTGGCCCGATCGTGTTTGGTCGCGGCCTGGAGATCACCCTGGAATTCGATGAAAACGCGTTTCGCGGCACCGGCGTGTTCCTGCTTGGTGCGGTACTGGAGCGCTTCCTGGCACGCTACGTGTCGATCAACAGTTTTACCGAGACGGTGATCCGTACCACCGAACGCGGCGAGATCATGCGATGGAAAGCCAAGCCCGGGCGTCGTCCGACCCTGTGAACACACTGGATGCGATGCATCAGGAGCCCTGGGAATACGATTTCTTCCAGGCGCTGCGGCGTATCGAGTGCGAATCGCCGAATTTGCCGCGCCTGGGCCATTCCCTGCGTCTGGCGGATGACCCGCTGCGACTTGGGCAGCAAGCCGATTGCACCTTCGCCCCCGCCACCCTGGCGGCGGTCGATCCCGGCGGCGACGGCAAACCCGCGCGCCTGGAACAGTTCTTTTTCGGCCTCGGTGGCCCCAACGGCCCGCTGCCGCTGCATATCACCGAATACGTGCGCGAGCGCCAGCGCAACAACGCCGACAGCACCAGCAAACAGTTTCTGGACGTGTTCCACCATCGCCTGCTGAGCCTGTTTTACCGGGCCTGGGCCGAAGCGCGCCCGACCATCAGCCACGACCGCCCGGATGACGACTATTGGTCGGCGCGCCTCGCGGCGTTGAGTGGCCGGGGCATGCCGAGCCTGCTCAACCAAGGGCTGATTCCCGACACGGCGAAGCTGCATTACAGCGGCCACCTGGCGGCGCAAACCCGCTACCCGGACGGTTTGAAGGCGATCCTCAGCGAGTATTTCGGTCTGCCGGTGCAGATCGAAGAATACGTCGGCCAATGGCTGGAGTTGCCCGAGCGCAGCCGCGTCAGCGTGAGCGCCAACCGCTTGGGCGTGGACTTTTGCCTGGGCAGCTTCGTGTGGGACCGCCAGCATAAATTCCGTATCCGCCTCGGCCCGCTCAAGCTCGATGACTACATGGGCATGCTGCCCGGCCAGCAGCCGTTCAACGAGCTGGTGGCGTGGGTGGCCGAATACCTGGGCCATGAATTGGACTGGGACCTGAACCTGGTCCTGCAACAACCCGAAGTCCCGGCGCTGCAACTGAACGGCCAGTTCCGCCTGGGCTTCAACACCTGGCTCGGCCAGCCCGAGCGAGACGCCAACGACCTAATCCTGGCCCGGCACTACGCCGATCGGGCCACCACCTCAAGGAATCCAGAGCATGGGTGAAATCAGTCGCGCCGCACTGTTCGGCAAACTCAACAGCGTGGCCTACAAGGCCATCGAAGCCGCCACCGTGTTCTGCAAACTGCGGGGCAACCCGTACGTGGAACTGGCCCATTGGTTTCATCAGTTGCTGCAACTGCAGGACTCGGACCTGCATCGCATCATTCGTCAGTTCAACGTGGAGCCGGCGCGCCTGGCCCGCGACCTGACCGAAGCCCTGGACCGCCTGCCGCGCGGCTCGACGTCGATCACCGACCTGTCATCCCACGTAGAGGAAGCGGTCGAACGTGGCTGGGTCTACGGCAGCCTGATGTTCGGTGAAAGCCAGGTGCGCACGGGTTACCTGGTGCTCGGAATCTTGAAGACACCAAGCCTGCGCCACGCACTGCTGGGCCTGTCGTCGGAGTTCGACAAGATCAAGGCCGAAGCCCTGAGCGAACGCTTTGATGAATACGTCGGTGATTCGCCGGAAAACGCCTTGAGCGCCAGCGACGGTTTCAATGCCGGCGCCGTGCCGGGCGAAGCCAGCGGGGCCATGGCCCCGAGTGCGATGGGCAAACAGGAAGCCCTCAAGCGCTTTACCGTGGACCTGACCGAACAGGCGCGCACCGGCAAGCTCGACCCGATCGTGGGCCGTGATGAAGAGATTCGCCAACTGGTGGATATCCTCATGCGTCGCCGCCAGAACAACCCGATCCTCACCGGCGAAGCTGGCGTGGGCAAGACTGCCGTGGTCGAAGGCTTCGCGCTGCGCATCGTCGCCGGCGACGTGCCGCCAGCCCTGAAAGACGTGGAACTGCGCAGCCTCGACGTAGGCCTGCTGCAAGCCGGCGCCAGCATGAAAGGCGAGTTCGAACAGCGCCTGCGCCAGGTTATCGAAGACGTGCAGGCCTCGCCCAAGCCGATCATTCTGTTTATCGACGAAGCCCACACCCTGGTGGGTGCCGGTGGTGCAGCGGGCACCGGTGACGCGGCCAACCTGCTCAAGCCGGCCCTGGCGCGCGGCACCTTGCGCACCGTGGCCGCCACCACCTGGGCCGAGTACAAGAAGCACATCGAGAAAGACCCGGCCCTGACCCGTCGCTTCCAGGTGGTGCAGGTGGCCGAACCGTCGGAAGACAAGGCATTGCTGATGATGCGTGGCGTGGCGTCGACCATGGAACAGCATCACCAGGTGCAGATCCTCGACGAAGCGCTGGAAGCTTCGGTGAAGCTGTCCCACCGCTACATCCCTGCGCGCCAGTTGCCGGACAAATCCGTGAGTTTGCTGGACACGGCCTGCGCCCGCGTCGCCATCAGCCTGCACGCAGTGCCGGCGGAAGTGGACGACAGCCGTCGCCGCATCGAGGCCCTGGAAACCGAATTGCAGATCATCGCCCGCGAGCATGCCATTGGCATTGCGATTGGTGCGCGTCAGACCAACACTGAGGCGTTGTTGAGCACTGAGCGCGAGCGCCTGGCGACCCTGGAAAGCCGTTGGGCCGAAGAGAAGGCCCTGGTGGACGAGCTGCTCGCCACGCGGGCAACCCTGCGCGAAAAAGCGGGCGTGGTGGACAGTGCTGCCGGTAACAACGAGAACGACGAGCTGCGCGCGCAATTGGTCGATCTGCAACAGCGCCTCAGCGCCCTGCAAGGCGAAGCACCGCTGATCCTGCCAACCGTGGATTACCAGGCCGTGGCCTCGGTGGTCGCCGACTGGACAGGCATTCCGGTGGGCCGCATGGCGCGCAACGAGCTGGAGACGGTGCTCAACCTCGATAAGCACCTGAAGAAACGCATCATCGGCCAGGACCATGCCCTGGAGATGATCGCCAAGCGCATCCAGACTTCCCGCGCCGGCCTCGACAACCCGAGCAAGCCGATTGGTGTGTTCATGCTCGCCGGCACCTCGGGCGTGGGCAAGACCGAAACCGCCCTGGCCTTGGCCGAAGCCATGTACGGCGGTGAGCAGAACGTGATCACCATCAACATGAGCGAGTTCCAGGAAGCCCACACCGTGTCGACCCTCAAGGGCGCGCCACCGGGTTATATCGGCTACGGCGAAGGCGGTGTGCTGACCGAAGCGGTACGGCGCAAACCCTACAGCGTGGTGCTGCTGGACGAAGTGGAAAAAGCCCACCCGGACGTGCATGAGATCTTCTTCCAGGTCTTCGACAAGGGCGTGATGGAAGACGGCGAAGGCCGGGTGATCGACTTCAAGAACACCCTGATCCTGCTGACCACCAATGCCGGCACCGAGCTGATTTCCCACGTCTGCAAAGACCCGGCGAACATTCCCGAGCCGGAAGAGATCGCCAAAGCCCTGCGCCAGCCGCTGCTGGAAATCTTCCCGCCAGCGTTGCTCGGCCGCCTGGTGACCATCCCTTACTACCCGCTGAGCGACGAGATGCTCAAGGCGATCACCCGCTTGCAGCTCAACCGCATCAAGAAGCGCGTGGAGAACACCCACAAGGTGGCCTTCGATTACGACGACGCGGTGGTCGACCTGATCGTTTCGCGCTGCACCGAGACCGAAAGCGGCGGGCGCATGATCGACACGATCCTCACCAACAGCCTGCTACCGGACATGAGCCGTGAATTCCTCACGCGCATGCTGGAGGGCAAGGCGTTGGCGGGGGTGCGGATCAGCAGTCGGGATAACGAATTGCACTACGCCTTCAGCGACGCCGAATAACTATTGTTGGAATACGGTCAGTGTGGGAGCTGGCAAGCCTGCTCCCACATTTGAGCCGGTTCCGTCAGTGACAACGGTATTTACGGGACAACCGATGCTATTCAACCAAGCCTCACGACTGGCCAAGATCACCAGCCCCCTCGGGCCGGATGTGCTGCTGCTCAATGAAATGGGCGGCGGTGAAGAGCTGGGGCGGCTGTTCAATTACGAGCTGCAACTGACGTCCCTGGACGCCAACATCGACCTCAACCAGTTGCTCGGCAAGCCCATGAGCGTTGGCCTGCAACTGGCGGACGGCGGTGAGCGGCACTTCCACGGCATCGTCGCGCGGTGCAGCCAGAACATCGACCAGGGCCAGTTCGCCAGTTACCAGGTGACCCTGCGCCCGTGGCTGTGGTTGCTCAGTCGCACGTCGGACTGCCGGATTTTCCAGAACCTGAGCATTCCGCAGATCATCAAGCAGGTGTTCCGCGACCTGGGCTTTTCCGACTTCGAAGACGCGCTGAGCCGACCGTACCGCGAGTGGGAATACTGCGTGCAGTACCGCGAGACCAGTTTCGATTTCGTCAGCCGCCTGATGGAACAGGAAGGCATCTACTATTTCTTCCGCCACGAACAGGACCGCCATGTGCTGGTGCTGGCCGATGCCTACGGCGCCCACACCACGGTGCCGGGCTATGCGTCGATTCCGTACTACCCCAAGGACGAGCAGCAGCGCGAACGCGACCACATGCACAACTGGCACCTGGCGCAGGAAGTACAACCGGGTTCGCTGGAGCTCAACGACTACGACTTCCAGCGCCCCAGCGCCAGCATCGACGTGCGTTCGGCCATGCCACGCCCGCACACCGCCGGCGACTATCCGCTGTACGACTATCCCGGTACCTACGTGCAAAGCGAGGACGGCGAACACTACGCACGCACCCGCATCGAAGCGCTGCAAACCCTGCATGAACAGATCGAGTTCGCCGGCAATGCACGCGGTCTGGGCTCGGGGCATTTGTTCAGCCTGACCGGCTTCAGCCGCCAGGACCAGAACCGCGAATACCTGATCGTGGGCTGTCGCTACTACATCGTTCAGGAAAGCCTGGAAAGCGGCAGCGGCGCAGGCGGCGCGCAGTTCGAAAGCAGCCTGACGTGCATCGACGCCCAGCAAAGCTTCCGCCCGCTGGCGAGTACCCACCGGCCCATCGTCAAAGGCCCGCAGACCGCGTTGGTGGTCGGCCCCAAAGGCGAGGAAATCTGGACCGACCAGTATGGCCGCGTGAAAGTGCACTTCTACTGGGACCGTCATGACCAATCCAACGAAAACAGCTCGTGCTGGATTCGTGTGTCGCAGTCCTGGGCCGGCAAGAACTGGGGCTCGATGCAGATTCCACGGATCGGCCAGGAAGTGATCGTGAGCTTCCTTGAAGGCGACCCCGATCGGCCGATCATCACGGGCCGGGTGTACAACGCCGAGCAGACCGTGCCTTACGATCTGCCGGAAAACGCCACCCAGAGCGGCATGAAAAGCCGTTCGAGCAAAGGCGGCACGCCGGCCAACTTCAATGAAATCCGCATGGAAGACAAGAAGGGCCTGGAGCAGTTGTATATCCACGCCGAGCGCAACCAGGACATCGTGGTCGAGGTGGATGAGACCCATGCGGTGGGGCATGACCGCACCAAGAGCGTGGGCCGCGACGAAACCGTGACCATCGGCTCGACGCGCCTGCGGGCGGTGAAGGATTACGACATCCTGGTGGTGGGTGACAAAAAGACCGACAGCATCAGCAAAAGCTACGTGATCGAAGTGGGCGAAAATCTGCGCCTGGTCTGCGGCGAAAGCGTGCTGGAGCTCAACGCCAGTGGCCAGATCAACCTGACCGGGGTGCAGATCAGTTTCTATGCCAGTGGCGATGCCGAATTCAATACCGGCGGCGTGCTGCACTTGAACAACGGCGGCGGTGCCGGCGCCTCGCCCGAGGGCCAGGGGGTCAAGGCCAGCATCGACTCCAGCGTCAACGCCATGTTCCCGCCGCCCAAGAGCCCATCCTGACGAGACCTGTTTTCCATGACGTACCGCATCAACGAATTCCAGTTTCAACTGCCGGCGACCGAGTTGCAGGACGCGACGATCAATATCCTCAAGTTCCCCGAACTGGGCACTTCATTGATCATCAGCCGCAGCCTGCTGGCCGACGGCGAAACCCTGCACAGCAATTTCAAGGACCAGCTCGAACGCCTGGAAAAACAGGTGCAGGACCTGCGTTGCCAACCCAGCGTCAGCGTGCGCCTGGGCACGGCCCAGGAGATCGAGGGCATCGAGCTGCGCAGCCAGTTCAACAAGGGCAATGACAAGGTGTTCCAGTATCAGTTGGCACTGGTGATACCGGGTACGCGCAAGATGCTTGCGCTGAGTTATGTGAAGGCGGAAAAACTCGGGGATGCCGAGGCTGCGCACTGGGCCTTGATCAAAAACTCGCTGTCGTTCGACGCTATCTCCTGATGAGCTGCCTGCATGTCTGACGCGCTCTGGGCAGCCCGGATGGGCGACGCACTTTCCCACACCTCGATGATGGCCGACATCCTCGGCGGTGTGCTGGAGGTGGCGGCCAACATCGCGATCACCGCCGTGGCGACGGCTGCGGTGGTGGCCGCCACCGGGATCACTGTCGCCACCGGCGGGCTTGGCTGCTTCCTGTTGGGCGCCGTGGTAGGCACGATTGTCGGCCTGGCCATGAGCAAGACGGGGGCGGACAAAGGCCTGACGAATTTATGCGACAGCTTCAGCAACGCGCTGTTTCCACCCACGGTGCAGGCGAACATTCTGACCGGCTCCACTGACACTCTCACCAACAACATTCCGGCGGCCCGCGCCGCCGGCGCGATCAGTTCCCACGTCGCGCCAGCGGGCACCGAGTTGGAAGAGCCCGCGCCGGAACCCAGCTACCTGGACATGGCCGAGAGCTTCTTCTCGCAGATGTGGCGCCCGACCGTCGCCACGCCTGCGCCTGGCGCTGTGCCCAAGCCGCTGGACATGGTCACGTGCATGAAGCATCCACCGATGCCGCCGCAGTTTCTGGCCGAGGGTTCGGACAAGGTCACGATCAACGGCCAGCCGGCGGTGCGCAGTGGCGACCGCAGCACCTGCGATGCGACGGTGGTGTCGTCGGGGCTGATCTCTTCCAACGTGACCATCGGCGGCGGCTCGGTGGTGGTGCGCGAAATTCGCAGCGGCAAGACCCCGGGCGTCGGCCTGGCGGTCACGGCGCTGCTGATGCTCAAGGGCGGCAAGGGCAAGTTCTTCAGCAAGCTGCCGTGCATGCTGATCGGCGGGGCGACCTCAATGGCCGTCAGCAGTGCCATGGGCGCGCTGGCCAACGCGGCGCTCGGCTCGTCGAACCCGGTGCACGCCGCCACAGGCGCCAAGGTGCTGGGTGATGTCGAGGAGCTGGATTTCGTGCTGCCCGGCATCCTGCCGATCGACTGGCAACGCTTCTACAACAGTCGCGATGAACGCCCGGGCGAGCTGTTCGGCGCCGGCTGGAGCGTGCCCTATGAAGTGTGCGTGGAAATCCGCCCCCATCCTGAAGGCGGTGAGACGCTGATCTATACCGACGAACAGGGCCGCGCCATCGATATGGGCTGGATTGCCTTGGGCGGCGCCGTGTTCAGCGCCGGTGAAGGGCTGGCGGTACGGCGCCACCTCAATGGGCAGTTGCTGATCGAAAGCGACGATGGCCTGTACCGTTTGTTCGAACCCACGGCCAACCCGTCGCGGCTGCGCCTGAGCCAGTTGGGCGACCGCAACGACAACCGGATCCATGTCGACTACGACGACGGCGGACGCCTGGTGCGGCTGCGCGACACGTTTGATCAGGTGCAGGTAGAGTTGATCCGCGATCAGGGCCGACTGGCACGCATTGAACGCCTGTACCCCGACCAACGTCGCGAAGTGCTGGTGAGCTATGGTTTGGACGCAGCAGGGAGCTTGACTGAAGTACGCGATGCGACCGACCAGGTGCAGCGCCGCTTCGCTTACGACAGTGGGCGCCGGATGGTGGAGCATCAACTGCCCAGTGGATTGCGTTGTTTTTATGAGTGGGCGCTGGTTGAAGGTGTGGAATGGCGTGTGGTCCGGCACTGGACCGATGACGGCGACGCCTATCAGTTCGACTATGACCTGCAAGCCGGCCTTACGCGCATCACCGATGGTTTGCAGCGTGTCAGCACGCGGCAGTGGAACACCCAGCATCAGATCACGCAGTACAGCGACACCCTCGGCCAGACCTGGCGCTTTGAGTGGAACGACGAGCGCCAGTTGCTCAGCGCCACCGACCCCCAGGGTGGGCGCTATGAATACAGCTACGATGAGGCCGGCAACCTGATCGGCGAGACCGACCCGTTGGGCCGCAGCGATTCGACCCAGTGGCTGGAGCATTGGGCCTTGCCGCTGGTGGAAGCCGATGCCGCCGGCAACAGCTGGCAGTATCGCTACGATTCGCGCGGCAACTGCATTGCCGAGACCGATCCGCTGGGCTACATCACGCGCTATCGCTACGACGACCACGGCCAGGTCGTGGAGATCATCGACGCCACCGGAAAAAGCAAAAAGCTGCGCTGGAACCCGTTCGGGCAACTGACCGAGCACATCGATTGCTCGGGTTACCCCACCCGCTTCGGCTACAACGAGCGAGGCTACTTGCAGGTCATCATCGATGCCCTTGGCGAGCGCACGCAGTTCAGCTACGACGCCCAGGGTCGCTTGCTGGGCACCCAGCTTCCGGACGGGCGCACCGAGCACTACCAACGCAATACCGGCGGCCAACTGATCGCCTACACCGACCCCGTCGGGCACACCACGCTTTACCAGCACAACCGCCGCGGCCTGGTCAGCCAACGCACCGACGCCCATGGCCGGCAGGTGCAGTTCGGTTACGACAGTTACGGGCGGCTGCAGGCCCTGATCAACGAAAACGGCGAGCGCTATCGCTTTGCGTGGGATGCCGGCGATCGCCTGGTCGAACAGCAGGACCTGGACGGCAGCGCCAAGCGTTACCGCTACGATGCGCTGGATAACATCACCGAAGTCACCGCTGTTCCGGCGCCGTACGGCACAGGCCTGTCGCTGGTGCCGGAGGCGCCGCCCGCCCCTATCGTCCATCGGCTGGAACGCGACGCAGTGGGCCGGCTGATCGCCAAGACCACCGACGATGGCCGCACCGAATACACCTATGATGAAGTGGACCAACTGACTGCCGTCACCTTCACCGACGTGCAGGGCAATGCCCAAGCCCTGGGTTTCGCCTATGACGCCATCGGCCAGCTACGCGCCGAACAGAGTGCGGCGGGTGGTCTGGAACACCATTACGACGAACTGGGCAACCTGATCCAGACTCAACTGCCGGATGGCCGCTGGCTCAATCGCTTGTATTACGGCAGCGGCCACTTGCACCAGATCAACCTCGACGGCCAGGTAATCAGCGACTTCGAACGCGACCGCCTGCATCGCGAAGTCCTGCGTACCCAGGGCCAGCTCAGCACCCGCAGCGAATACGACCGCAGCGGCCGCCTGCGCGCCCGCCACCGTCGTCACGCCAGCCAGCCTTCGCTGCTGCCGGCGGCGGCGCAGAAACAATTCGACTATGACCCCGCCGATAACCTGATCGGCAAACTCGACCAGCAACCCACCGGGCAACACCGCCAACTGCTGCACTACGACGCCACCGGCCGCATCATCGCCAGCCAGGACAACCTGCACGGTCAACGCGAAACCTTCGCCTACGATGCGGCCGCCAATCTGTTGGATGGCCCGCAAACCGGCGCAGGGCTGGTGGTGCACAACAAGTTGCTGACCTATCAGGACAAGCGTTATCGCTACGACGCCTTTGGCCGCACGATTGAAAAGCGCAGTACCAGGCGAGGCGTGCAACGCTTTGCCTATGACGCCGAAAGCCGCTTGATCGAAGTGCGCAACGATGACGGCAGCGTCGTGCGAATGACGTACGACCCACTGGGCCGTCGCATCGAAAAAACCGTGCACGGCAGCGATGGGTATCCGCTGGGCGAGACTCGATTCGCGTGGGATGGCTTGCGGTTATTGCAGGAGCAGAAGCACAGCCAGACCAGCCTGTATGTCTACGACGATGATGGCTACGACCCCCTTGCCCGGGTCGACGGCAGTGGCCCGTTGCAGAAGATTCGCTACTACCACAACGACCTGAACGGGTTGCCCGAACAACTCACCGAAGTGGATGGGCACAGCGTCTGGCACGCCACGTATCGGGTGTGGGGCAACACGCTGGAAGAGGTGCGCGAGCCTTACTACATCGAAGAGCAGAACCTGCGGTTTCAGGGGCAGTACCTGGATCGGGAGACGGGGCTGCATTTCAATACGTTCAGGTTTTATGATCCGGATGTGGGGCGGTTTACGACGCCGGATCCGATTGGGTTGGCAGGGGGCATCAATAACTACCTCTATGCCGACAACCCCTTCGGATGGATCGATCCGTCAGGGCTGACATGTGGAGGCAGTGGAAAGGTCCACGGCAACAGTCATGCGAGCAAAAACCCTAATCACGTCTACGTTATTGTTGATACAAGAACAGGGCGGATGATGAAGCCGGGAATCAGCGGGCGTCCGCTAAATAAGAACGGTACATCACCTCGTGCCAACCAACAGGTCAATGTTCTAAACATACCCCAACCTGGGCGTTACAAGGCAGTGATTGTCGAGAAGAACAAAACACGGATTCAAGCAAAAACGACGGAGCAAAAAATCACTGACAAGCACGCGGCAAGAAACAACGGCAACATGCCTTCACCCATTCACAAAAAACCACTGCCGCAGGTTGACACAAGAGATGGCTATCTTAAATTGTATGGCACACCTGATAATCTTTAATTTTTTATAGCGAACATTGCAATGAATCTTAATCTTCTGACCTTGCAAGAAAGTGATATATCCGCAAAGCGTGATGGCATTCGCGTACGTCAACTAAGCCATCATATTACTCAGATATTCATGGAGCTATTGCCCAAAATCGAAATAAATGGGAGTAGTAAAATTGTTGTTTCCTTAGGCCCGCGCGGTGACGAAGATTTATTTGATAACGTGCTAGGTGTCACAAACATTTTCATAGAAAACTTCGACTTTGATAATTTCCTCTCCATGAACAGGGTCAATCAGGACAAACAGTTACTGGAGGAGCTACGCCAAGCATTAATTGCGATTGCAACTAAAAGAGAAAAAAATTCTACAACTGTAAATATTATTAATTCGACGGCTGACGCAGTATTGCAAAGTCATTTTGAGCTAGAGACACAAATTAAAAAACTATCAAAATCCAGCAAAGACAAAAAACGCAAATTTAGCGTCTACAGGATTTTTAGTTCTGCAGTCGGTGAAGGTTGGTATTGTAAAGAAGACAGCAATCAAAAGGAAAAAACCTGGATGCACGAGCTTCCCAGCTTTATTGATCGACAAGACTTTTTTAAAACTGCAGAAATAAATGAAAACGGCTATCACGTCAAGAATCGACTAGGGAAAATAACATTTGAGATATTGTTTTAGAAAATAACTTTTTCTTCAACAATTAACATCACACTTAGGCACGCAGGTCTACTTCAGAGAAAAACAAAAATCTCAATCCGAAAAGACTTGCAATCATGGCTAAAACAAAGAGTCATTTCCGGCTCCTGCGAACACAGCCAAAATGGCCCAAAAGAATAGAATGCGGCGAACCGCTGGTGTTGTGGAGTAATTCAACATCAGCGATGTAAAGCCGAACTGATACACGGGGCAAAAGTCACTATAGAAACTACAGGGCCGCGGCCAAAGCGCTAGGCATCAAACCGAGCAAAATCAAATCCTGTACCTATAAAGAGGCCGCTGCATGAAAACCCTCAAGGCACCTAAACCGGGCGATCTTTTCTACATCCCATTCAGATGAGCCAGGGTTTGTGATTGCCCGCTACATTGAGCTCATCCCTCCTGCACTGGGACATCTGATTGAGGTTTTCGCGAAATTCCACACACAAATACCGACCTCTATCGGAGAGGTGGACACCTCAAAACGTCTGTTTCGACCGATTTTCTGCAGCATGCGTTTTTCAGATATCCCTCGATGGAAGATTCTTTTCAGTGATCCGGACTACAAAAAATCCTCCTCAGGGTATGACAGGATTCAATTCGCGTTTGAGATCGGAAATCTGGACTGGCGGTGTAAGCAAACCAGCATCTGAGGAGCAATTGGCGAATATTGAACCATCTACTTGCTGGCGCATGAATCACATTATCTTCCGAGTAATTGCCCATCTGCGTGGGGCACTAACGGAGGATGAGCCCATGGACTATGAGCGCCTGCCCCACGATTTACGCATAGATAGCGTTACTGCCTCAGAGCGAGTAAACAAGTCCGCACTCCATGCGCAAGAATTATTTGAAGCCCAATAAAAAATAGCCCGCCTACTCAGCCGACCTGCACATTTCTCCCCCTTCGAGACGGTAAATCCCGAAGGGGATCTATTTAATAGATACCCCCGCCGCCGGCTTACCGGACGGCCAAAATGCGAATAGCGGGCTGTTGACGCATAACAAGCTGCTGACAGGTCCAAGGCTCTTAAAGTCGAACAAGGTACGTCTGACGCCACCGCCGTCACGCCAGCCAGCTTTCGCTGCTACCGACGGTGGCGCACAAACAATTCGACTACGACCCGCCGATAACCTGACCTGCAAACTCGGCCAGCAATTGTTGGATGGCCCGCAAACCGGCGCAGGGCTGGTGGTGCACAACAAGCTGCTGACCTATCAGGACAAGCGTTATCGCTACGACGCCTTTGGCCGCACGATTGAAAAGCGCAGTACCAGGCGAGGCGTGCAACGCTTTGCCTATGACGCCGAAAGCCGCTTGATCGAAGTGCGCAACGATGACGGCAGCGTCGTGCGAATGACGTACGACCCACTGGGCCGTCGCATCGAAAAAACCGTGCACGGCAGCGATGGGTATCCGCTGGGCGAGACTCGATTCGCGTGGGATGGCTTGCGGTTATTGCAGGAGCAGAAGCACAGCCAGACCAGCCTGTATGTCTACGACGATGATGGCTACGACCCCCTTGCCCGGGTCGACGGCAGTGGCCCGTTGCAGAAGATTCGCTACTACCACAACGACCTGAACGGGTTGCCCGAACAACTCACCGAAGTGGATGGGCACAGCGTCTGGCACGCCACGTATCGGGTGTGGGGCAACACGCTGGAAGAGGTGCGCGAGCCTTACTACATCGAAGAGCAGAACCTGCGGTTTCAGGGGCAGTACCTGGATCGGGAGACGGGGCTGCATTTCAATACGTTCAGGTTTTATGACCCGGATGTGGGGCGGTTTACGACGCCGGATCCGATTGATCTGGAGGGCGGCCTTAACCTGTATCAATATGCACCCAACTCCTTAACCTGGATTGACCCTTGGGGCCTCAAGACCTGCTATCACAAGCGAACAAAGGCTGAAATCAAAAAAATCCGCGCCAACTTTGACAAGAAGGGCGGTGCCAAAGAGAAATACCTGAAAAAAATGGCCAAAGATCCCAACTCCCTTCAAAAGTACGGGCAGGCTGGGGTAGATCGAATGAAAAAAGGTCAAGTCCCGGAAGGTTTTGACGTGCATCATAAAAAACCGATATTCCGCGGTGGTAATAACCGCCAAAGCAACTTGGTACTCATGGACAAGGCGTACCATAAAGCGAATAGCAAAGCTCTACATTGGTATCCAGAGGGGGAGAATCCATATGGACTCAATTAAAAACGCGCGCTGCCAGGTCTGTGACAAAACGTTTGAGCTCGACGCACATCAGCAGAAGCTTATCGCGCCAATGGTCGCGAAGGGCCAGCGCTTCATCATGATTGAGTGTCCGGCTTGCGGTTCTTCCACTCAATACATCAAGGCCGAAGCACCTGTTGAGAACCACCACTTCGCTCAGAATTACCGATGCCCCATCACGCAGTGCGCAGGCTGGGTCGATCTGATAGATGAAAACACGCGTCCTTTCTGGGGTTGCGGCGAATGCGGCAGCATCTGGTATGACGAGAAAAATCTGCAAAAAGAAATTACAGACATTGTTGCCCTGCATCCTTATCGAGCCCGCAGTTACATTCAACGGGACGGAAAATGGATCCCGGGGGACCTGAATTCAGAACCTGCGAATTACGAAAAACTTGTCGAGAAAGAACCCGCTGATAACCAGGATGAGTTGGTCAGGGGATAAGCGGTTAAACCGGCTGACGTCATCCAGAGCCAACTTTCCCCCACAAAAAATGGGCACCCGACTCCGTCGGCGTGCCCATTTTTCGTACTATTCCGCCTCCCTTCAGACGGTAACGCTTTTACGGGTTGACGCTGTCTTTGAGCGACTTGCCCGGTTTGAACGCAACGGTGTTGCTTGCCTTGATTTTCACCGGCTCACCGGTCTGTGGGTTTTTGCCGGTGCGGGCACCGCGATGACGCTGCAGGAAAGTACCGAAGCCAACCAGGGTGACGCTGTCCTTGCGGTGCAGGGCGCCGGTGATTTCTTCGAGAACGGCGTTGAGGACGCGGTTGGCCTGTTCTTTCGTGAGATCCGCTTTTTCAGCGATGGCGGCTGCGAGTTCTGGTTTACGCATATGTGAAGCCTCTTTGACGGTTTTTTGTTGTTATGTCCGTGCTGCTCTCTTGTGGAGCAGCGCCCAAAGCGCCGCAGGCTCTACTCTGCGGCAGACGGGAGTGAGGATGGCACGCCCCAGGACGCCGCGCCAGTCTCGCGACGACCTTTCTGGGGCGAAAAACGGGGTTATTCCGACAGAACGACCCGTATTTACGCCAGCAAAGGCGGAAGTTCTTTGTTGAGAGCGAGTTTTTCCATGACCGCCGTGCCGGTCAGCGCATAGCCCAGCAAGCGCCCTTCGGCGTCGCGGCACAGTGCCTTGATGTCCGCGCCCTGGCCTTCGACACTCCAAGCGCCTTCGGTTCCACGAGGCGGTGGCGAGACCACCAGCGGACAAATCGGGGTTTTCACCGTGATCGGCATCGGCCCGTAGCTCACGGCGGTCGCATTGCCGGCCAGGGTCTGGGCCAGCGCACGGGCACAGCTCATCAGCGGCATGACGTACAGCAGGTTCAGGCCGTCGACCTCGGCACAGTCGCCCAGGGCGTAGATGTTCGCGTGGGAAGTCTTGAGGTGGCGGTCCACCATGATCCCACGGTTGATTTGCAGGCCCGCCGCTGCGGCCAGGTCGACGCGCGGGCGCAGGCCGATGGCCGAGACCACCAGGTCGCAGGGGATGACTTCACCATCCGACAGATGGGCTTCCAGGCCATCCGCTGTACGCTGCAAGCGATTGAGCACCGGCCCCAGGTGGAAACGCGCACCGAGGCCTTCCAGCCCGGCCTTGACCGCTGCGGCCGCCGCTGGGTGCAGCAGGGTCGGCATGACCTGCTCGCAGGGCGCCACCAGGTCGATTTCATAACCGCCCAGGATCAGGTCGTTGGCGAATTCACAGCCGATCAGGCCGGCGCCGAGCAGCAGAACGCGGCGTTTGCCGGCAGCGGCGGTGCGAAAGCGTGCATAGTCTTCGAGGTCGTTGATCGGGAAAATCAGATCAGCCGCATCACCTTCGACCGGCACACGCACAGTTTCCGCGCCCCAGGCCAGGATCAGGTCACGGTAGGCCACCGCCTCTTCGCCCAGCCACAGGCGCTTGTGGCCCGGGTCGATACCGGTGACGCGGGTGTGGGTGCGCACTTCAGCCTTGAGTTGCTCGGCCATGGCGCCCGGTTCCGCCATGCTCAGGCCGTCGGCTTCCTTGTTCTTGCCAAAGCCGGTGGAGAGCATGGGCTTGGAGTAGGAGCGTCCGTCATCCGCAGTGATCAGCAGCAACGGGGTCTCGCTGTCGAGCTTGCGAAACTCCCGGGCGACGTTGTAACCGGCCAATCCTGTGCCGATGATCACGACAGGTGCGTTCATTCCTTTCTCCTTGTAGTACGTTTCTTGAAAATTCAGATCAGCCGATTTCGATCATTTCGAAATCCGACTTGCCCACGCCGCAGTCCGGGCAAAGCCAGTCTTCCGGGACGTCTTCCCAGCGGGTGCCCGGCAGAATGCCGTCATCCGGCCAGCCGTCTTTCTCGTCATAGATCAGGCCGCAGACAATACATTGCCACTTCTTCATTGCGTGTTTCCTCAAGGTCCAGGCGTGTTGGCCGGCGGTCGATGGATGCAGCGTTGCCGCGCGGCTCAGCGCGTTTTGTACTGATCGGGGCCGGCAGATGCAAGCACGTTCGACGCGAGGAGCCGGTTCGGCCCGGCAAAAGATCAGGATGCCATGGTAAGCTCGCCGCCTCTTTTGCCGCCAATACTGACTCACCGTGCCGCACTCAATCGCCCTCCCCGATGTTTGCCAATGGCTGACCCAGAGCCGTTTGGCCCCCACGCCCGCGCCCTTGACCCTCAATTGGCTGTTCAACGAAGACTCGCTGACGCGGCGGCTGACGTGGCTCTCCAGGGACGGTTTCAGCGTGACGCCACTGTTCGAAGGCTGGCAGCCGCTGCGCGAGGATGAATGCGCAGCCCTGGGCCTGGCTCCGGCCACGGTCGGCTGGGTACGCGAGGTATATCTGCGCGGGCATGGCCAGCCCTGGGTGTTCGCGCGCAGCGTGGCCGCGCGCAGTGCCTTGCAAGGCGATGGCCTGCATATGGATGAACTGGGCAGCCGCTCGCTGGGGGAGTTGCTGTTTTGCGACCGCGCGTTTACCCGTCAGCCGATCGAAGTGTGCCACTACCCACGGCAGTGGCTGCCGGAAGCCGATCGGACCGACGGCCTGTGGGCCCGCCGCTCGCGCTTCGACCGAGGCCCGCTGAGCGTGCTGGTGGCGGAAATCTTCCTGCCCAGCTTCTGGCATGCCTTGCATGACCCTGCGGAGAACTGCTGATGTATCAACGCCTGCTCAAGTCCTTGAACCATCTGAACCCCAGGGCCTGGGATTTCATTCAACTGACGCGCATGGACAAGCCTATCGGCATTTACCTGCTGCTGTGGCCGACCTTGTGGGCGCTGTGGATTGCCGGCAAGGGCTCGCCTTCCATTGGCAATGTCGTCATTTTCGTACTGGGCGTGGTGCTGACCCGGGCCGGTGGTTGCGTCATCAATGACTGGGCCGACCGCAAGGTCGATGGCCATGTGAAGCGTACCGAGCAACGGCCGCTGGTGAGCGGCAAGATCAGTTCGAAAGAGGCACTGGTGTTCTTTGCCGTGCTGATGGGGATCAGCTTCCTGCTGGTGCTCCTGACCAACGCCACCACCATCCTGCTGTCCCTGGGCGGCCTGGCTCTGGCGGCGAGTTACCCGTTCATGAAGCGCTACACCTATTACCCGCAGGTGGTACTGGGCGCGGCGTTTTCCTGGGGCATGCCGATGGCGTTCACCGCCGAGACCGGCCATCTGCCTGCCACCGCGTGGCTGTTGTATATCGCCAACCTGTTGTGGACGGTCGGCTACGACACCTATTACGCGATGACCGACCGTGACGACGACTTGAAGATCGGCGTGAAATCCACGGCAATCCTGTTCGGCGATGCCGACCGCATGATCATCCTGACCCTGCAAGGGCTGTCATTGCTGTGCCTGTTGCTGGCGGGTGCCCGCTTCGACCTCGGCGGCTGGTTCCATCTGGGCTTGCTGACGGCAGCGGGGTGTTTTGCCTGGGAGTTCTGGTACACCCGGGACAAGGACCGGATGAAGTGCTTCAAGGCATTCCTGCATAACCATTGGGCGGGACTGGCGATATTCGTGGGGATTGTGGCGGATTACGCGTTTCGCTGAGATCTTGTGGTGGCTGGGCCGGCGCCTTCGCGAGCAAGCCCGCTCCCACATTTGAAGCCGAGACCGGCTTCCAGAAACCGGTCTGCAAACACCCCCGAAATCCTCCTGAAAGGGCCAGTACTTTGACGTCAAAACCCCAATACTGGCCCGTTGATAACTAATCCCCCACCCGAGAATTATTCTCGCTACAATCCGCCGCTTTGCCCCCGGATACGGGCGTTCCCAGCCCGTCGGTCACGAGATGTCCCATGCTTATCGGTAGTTATTCACCCTCCCTGGTCGTGATCTCGCTGTGCGTCGCGATCCTGGCTTCCTACACCGCACTGGACCTGACGGGTCGCCTCGCGACCGCCAAAGGCCGGGCGGTTTATTTCTGGATGGCGGGCGGTGCCCTGGCGATGGGCGTGGGGGTATGGTCGATGCATTTCATCGGCATGCTCGCATTGCGTTTGCCGTTCGCCCTGGGCTTCGACCTGGGGATTACCGCACTGTCATTGGCGATTGCCGTGCTGTCCTGCGGGTTCGCCTTGTGGCTGGTCAGCCAGCCCCGGCTGCCGGCCTGGCAACTGGCGTTTGGCGCGCTGATCATGGGTGCGGGCATCAGCAGCATGCATTACACCGGCATGGCCGCGATGCGCATGACTCCGGGCATCGATTACGACCCGACGCTGTTTGGCGCTTCGTTGCTGATCGCCGTGGTAGCCTCCGGCGCGGCGTTGTGGATCGCTTTCCATCTGCGCCGGGACACGCCCTACGTGCGTCTGGCACGCGGAGGTGCCGCGGTGGTAATGGGCTTTGCGATTGTCGGCATGCACTACACCGGCATGGCCGCCGCGCGGTTTGCCGATGAGAGTTTCTGTGGCGCGGCGCTCAACGGCTTGAGCGGCAAGGGCCTGGACAACCTGGTGCTGGTGACATCCCTGGCGGTGTTGATCATCGCGTTGTTGACCTCGCTGCTGGATGCGCGCCTGGAAGCTCGTACCGCCGTGCTGGCCGACTCCCTGACCCTGGCCAACCAGGAACTGACCCATCTTGCCTTGCACGACATGCTCACCGGTCTGCCCAATCGCACCTTGCTCGCGGACCGCATCCAACAGGCCATGCAGGCGGTCAAGGAGCAGGGCGGTTGCTTTGCGTTGATGTTTATCGACCTGGACGGTTTCAAGCCGGTCAACGACGCCTTCGGCCATCACATGGGCGACCAGTTGCTGCGCGAAGTCGGCCTGCGCCTGCGGGAGGATTTGCGTAGCCAGGACACCCTGGCGCGTATCGGCGGTGACGAGTTCGTGCTGCTGGTGCAACTGAACCAGCCGGATGACGCCCTGCGCCTTGCCGAGCGCCAAGTGGTGCTGATCAATCGCGCGTTCACGGTTGCCGAGCATGAGCTGAAGATTTCCGCCAGTGTCGGCATCGCCATGTACCCGGGCAACGGCGGCAATCCCCAGGAATTGCTGATGAACGCCGACGCCGCCATGTACCACGCCAAGGGCATGGGCAAGAACGGCTACAGCTTCTTTGATGTGTCGATGAACACCAATGCTCGCAAGCAGTTGCAGTTGTTGCAGGACCTGCGCAATGCCCTGGAGCACGGGGAGTTTCGCCTGTACTACCAACCCAAGTTCGACGCGGTCAGCGGGATTGCTGTCGGCGCCGAAGCCTTGCTGCGCTGGGAGCACCCACAACAGGGCCTGTTGTTGCCTGCCACGTTTATCGAACTGGCGGAAAAGACCGGGCTGATCATCCCCATTGGTGAGTGGGTGCTCAACGAAGCGTGTCGCCAGATGGCGCTCTGGTATGCCCAAGGGTATGAGGATTGGCGGATTGCCGTGAACCTGTCGGCCTTGCAGTTCTGTCATGCCGGGCTGGTCAAGAGTGTGGCCACGGCGCTGGAGCGGCACCGGTTGGCGGCGAATAACCTGACCCTGGAGATCACCGAAACCACCGCCATGAGCGATGCCGACGCGAGCATGACGGTGTTGCAGCAGTTGTCGGACATGGGTGTCGATCTGTCCATCGATGACTTCGGCACCGGCTACTCCAGCCTGATGTACCTCAAGCGCCTGCCGGCCAATGAACTGAAGATCGACCGCGGGTTCGTGCGGGACCTGGAGCACGACAGCGATGACGCCGCCATCGTCTCGGCCATTGTTGCGCTGGGCCAGGCCCTGGGTCTGCGCATCGTCGCCGAGGGCGTGGAAACCGACGTGCAGCAAAGCTTCCTGACCCGTCTGGGCTGCAATTCCCTGCAAGGGTATCTGCTGGGCCACCCGCTGCCGGCAGAGGGGTTCATGGCCGATATCCAGCGTGCCGAAGACGCGGTGGCGCCTGACAAAAGCCGTGCGTGACGGCTATTCTCTGGTTCAGCCATACACATCAGGTTGAATCAGGAGACTGCAGGCATGGACAAAGTCCTCATCATCACCGGGGGCAGTCGCGGGATTGGCGCCGAGACGGCCTTGCTGGCCGCGCGGCAGGGCTACCGCATCTGCATTAACTATCAATCCGACGAGGAAGCGGCCCACCGTGTTCTGGAGCAGGTGCGCGGCCTGGGAGCCCAGGCGATTGCCGTGCGGGCGGACGTGAGTATCGAAGATGAGGTGATCGGCCTGTTCAACCGTGTGGATGCCGAGCTGGGGCGGGTCACGGCGCTGGTCAACAATGCCGGCACCGTGGGCCACAAATCGCGGGTCGATGAAATGTCCGAGTTCCGCATTCTCAAGATCATGAAGACCAACGTACTGGGGCCGATCCTGTGCGCCAAGCATGCGGTGCTGCGCATGTCGCCCCGCCATGGTGGGCAGGGCGGCAGCATCGTCAATGTGTCTTCGGTGGCGGCGCGCCTGGGTTCGCCGGGTGAATACGTCGACTACGCCGCTTCCAAGGGCGCCCTCGACACCTTCACCCTGGGCCTGTCGAAGGAGGTCGCCGGCGAGGGCATTCGCGTCAACGCAGTGCGCCCAGGCTACATCTTCACCGATTTCCACGCCCTGAGCGGCGACCCGGACCGGGTCAGCAAGCTGGAGTCCGGTATTCCCATGGCCCGGGGCGGCCGCCCGGACGAAGTGGCGGAAGCGATTGTGTGGTTGCTGTCGGACAAGGCTTCCTATGCCACCGGAACCTTTCTTGATCTGGGCGGTGGGCGTTGACGGTGGGCCAGTCAGTGCCCGAGATTCTGTAGCGCGTCGTAACCTTTTTCTGCAAATTCCACCAGAAGACGCGCTTCTGAGTTTTTGCGGGTGGCATAGCCCGCGTTGTGAAAGCCGTTGATTTTATCGTCGCCGCGCTTACTGTTGCCCACCTTTCGATCATTCAGGTTGTCGATGAAGTTTACGACCCGGGCAAGGCTGTAGACCGTATCGGCACGGCGTTTCCTGCCGAGATGGGTGGCTGTCCAATCGCCCAGCTGGCGCTTGAGTGCGTCGGTAATGATGTAGCTGTGGGGGCGCCGCAACAGGTGTTTGAGGGCGGGGCTGGTGTCGATGATCTGTCGGGCCGTTCGCGTGTCGCCGGAGGGGCGCTGTTCCGGGGCTGTGGGGGCGTACAGCCAGTTATGTTCGGGAAGAAGTCCGGGAATGACACTGGGGGCGTTGAGGTGCATGAAAGGCTCTGCATCAGGTTGAAAGTCACTGAGTGGCGCTTCGCGAGGGAAGGTTCCAGTGACGTTGCTGCAACCTAAAACGACCGCACAATCCGCCCCAACGTCTCCATTGCCTTCTCCGACGCCTCGGTCCACGGGCTGCCGTAGTTCAGGCGTATGCAGTTCCTGAAGCGCCGGGTGGCGGAAAAGATCGGTCCCGGTGCAATGCTGATGCCTTGCGCAAGGGCCATCTGGAACAGCTTCAGCGAGTCGGTCTGCTCCGGCAGTTCCAGCCACAGGAAGTAGCCGCCGGTCGGCCGGCTGACGCGGGTCTGTGCCGGGAAGTAGCGGGCGATGGCCGCCAGCATGGCGCTTTGCTGTTCCTCCAGGGCATAGCGCAGTTTGCGCAGATGCCGGTCGTAGCCGCCGTGTTGCAGGTAATCGGCAATCGCCGCCTGGGCCGGCATCGATGGGCACAACGACGTCATCAGCTTCAAGCGTTCGACCTTCTGCGCAAAACGCCCGGCCGCCACCCAGCCCACGCGATACCCAGGGGCGAGGCTTTTGGCGAAGGATCCGCAATGCATCACCAGACCCTCGGTGTCGAAGGCCTTGGCCGGTTTCGGTGCTTGCTGGCCGTAATACAGCTCGGCGTACACATCGTCCTCGATCAGCGGCACCTGGTGGCTGCGCAACAGTTCGACCAGGGCCTGCTTTTTCGCTTCGGGCACGGTGGCACCCATGGGGTTCTGGAAGCTGGTCATGGTCCAGCAGGCCTTGATCGGGTAGCGCTCCAGGGTCTGCGCCAGAGCGCCGAGGTCAATGCCATCGCGGGGATGAACGGGAATTTCCACGGCCTTGAGCTTCAAGCGTTCGAGGACTTGCAGGCAGGCATAGAACGCCGGGGCCTCGATGGCCACCAGGTCGCCCGGTTCGGTCACGGCCTGCAGGCACAGGTTCAGGGCCTCGAGTGCGCCGTTGGTGATCAGCAGCTCTTCCATCGGCAGCATCAGGCCGCCGACCATGTAGCGCAGGGCGATTTGCCGGCGCAGTTGCGGATTGCCCGGCGACATATCGGTGACCACCATGCGCGGGTCCATCTCACGACCGGCGCTGGCCAGCGAGCGCGCCAGGCGCGGCAGCGGGAACAGCGTCGGACTGGGGAACGCCGAGCCGAACGGTACGGTATTCGGGTCCTTGATCGAGTCGAGCACCGAGAACACCAGCTCGCTCACATCGACTTCGGTGGACTCGTGCACCTGTTCGCTCACCACCGGCTCGGAAAACGGGCTGGGCGCGTGGGTGTTGACGAAGTAGCCCGAGCGCGGCCGTGCGCGGATCAGCCCGCGACGTTCCAGCAGGTAGTAGGCCTGGAACACGGTGGACGGGCTCACCCCGTAGGTCTGGCTGGCATAGCGCACCGAGGGCACGCGCTGACCGGGGCCAAGCACGCCGGAGCGGATCAGTTCTGCGATGTCATCGGCGAATTTTTCGTAGCGTTTCATGGGGGCCTAATTTACTTGCTGAAATGTACGCAGGGCAAAATGTGGGAGCTGGCTTGCCTGCGATGACGGCGGCAGATCCGCCGACAGTGTTGACTGACGTGACGCTATCGCGGGCAAGCCCGCTCTCACAGGTGGAGCTTTACAGGTTTGGCATGGATCTCAGCGGTTCAGCGGCGCCACGAAACGGCTGTCGGCGGCAGTGTAGATCCAGGGTTCATCCACGTCCGTGACCTTGAAGCGCAATGTCTGCGAACTGTTCGTCGGCTTGTCGGCCAGCAGCGTCACCGACACCGGTACATCGCTGATTTCTCCCGGGGCGAGGCTGAGCAGGGTTTTGCCTTGCAACTGGAAGCCCTCGGCATTCACCAGTTCCAGACGGTAATCCTGGCGCTGCTGGGTCTTGTTGATCACTTTGAGGCTGTAGATGTTTTCGATCAGGCCCTGGGCGTTCTCGCGGAACAGGCCCCGGTCCTTGGTGACATCCAGCGACACCATGGGCCGTTCGATCAGCGCCACCACCAGGGCGGCGATCATCACCAGCAACACGGCACTGTAGCCGATCAACCGTGGCCTGAGCAGGTGGGTTTTGCCGCCTTGCAACTGATGTTCGCTGGTATAGCTCACCAGGCCACGGGGGTAGCCCATCTTGTCCATGATCGAATCGCACGCATCAATGCACGCCGCGCAGCCGATGCATTCCATTTGCAAGCCATCACGGATGTCGATGCCGGTGGGACACACCTGTACGCAAAGCTGGCAATCGATGCAGTCGCCCAGGCCGACGCTGGCCGGCTGCACATCACGCTTGCGCGGCCCACGGTGTTCGCCCCGGGCGGTGTCGTAGGCAATGGTCAGGGTGTCTTTGTCGAACATCACGCTCTGGAACCGTGCATAGGGGCACATGTGCATGCACACCGCTTCACGCAGCCAGCCGGCGTTGAGGTAGGTGGCAGCGGCGAAAAACAGCACCCAGAACAGGCTCACGCCGCCCAGTTGCAGCGTCAGCAGTTCTGTGGTGAGCGGGCGAATGGGGGTGAAGTAACCGACAAACGTCAGCCCGGTCAGCACACTGATCGCCAGCCACAACGTATGTTTGGCCGAGCGCCGCGCCAGTTTGCCCAGGCTCCACGGCGCTGCTTGCAGTCGAATGCGCTGGTTGCGCTCGCCTTCGGTGAGTTTTTCGCACCACATGAACAGCCAGGTGAAGGTGCTTTGCGGGCAGGTATAACCGCACCACACCCGGCCGGCGAAAACGGTGATGGCGAACAGGCCGAAGGCGCAGATGATCAGCAGCGCCGAGAGCAGGATGAAGTCCTGGGGCCAGAAGGTCGCGCCAAAAATGTGGAATTGGCTTTGCGCCAGATCCCATAGCACCGCCTGGCGACCGCCCCAGTTCAGCCAGACGGTGCCGAAGAACGCCAGGAACAGAACACCGGCACCGCAGATCCGCAAGGTACGGAACAGGCCGGTAAAACTGCGGGTATGGATCAGCGCGTCGCTGGCGTTGGCCTTCACCTTCTTCGGGGGCCTCGGGGTGTACAGCTCCACGGATCGGACGGGGATTCTTTCGCTCATGGTCATTCGCTCATCAGCCTCCATCAGGCGGATGCACTATGACCGTGGCACTGTTTTCATAACAGATTCAGATAGGACTATAAAAAGCGGATCAGATGAGCCGTGAGACGCCCCCTGCGACAATGCGCTGCACCCCATATCTCGTGGGGTACAGCGCAATTGCAAATGGGCTGATGCAGATCAATCAAATCGCCGAACCAGGTTCGGTGACCTTCTTGTGCTGCCGCTCATCGGCGGCTCCGGCGACGGTGAGCGCATCGGCTTCCTGCTCGGTGATGTACACCGGGTGGGTGCCGAGCTCGACATACGACATGGCCTTGGGGATATCAGTCCTGACCGTCACCTTACGGGCCGGCAGGCTCTGCTCCTGGCCGTCGTCATTGACCTTGAAATAGCACGTCTGGTTTTCGATGCGTACGGGCATGGCGATCTTCCTTTTCCGGATCGGTGTACGTGTTAGGGGCAATCGGGGGGCCAATGGTTCGAGGCAACTGACTGGCGGTCGCCGCTGTCCATCCTTTACCGATAACGATAATGGAGCGCGGTCCATGGACGCCTGGTGGCATGAAGTGTGGCAAACCCTGCTGGCCGAGTTCGCCGATATCGGCGACGCCAGGCAACTGACCCAGATTACCGTGCGCTTGCTGATCGCCGCCGTGCTGGGCGGCATTCTGGGCTTCGAGCGCGAGAGCAAGGGCAAGGCGGCCGGCGTGCGCACCCATATGCTGGTGGCGCTGGGCGCGGCGTTGTTCGTGTTGGTGCCGCAGATGTCGGGCAATCAGGCGGATGCCATGAGCCGTGTGGTGCAGGGTGTGATTGCCGGTATCGGCTTTCTGGGCGCGGGCACCATCATCAAGGGTAAGGATGACGAAGAAGGGCACGTCAAGGGCCTGACCACTGCCGCCGGCTTGTGGATGACCGCTGCGATCGGGGTCTCGGCCGGGTTGGGCCGGGAATCGACAGCGGTCCTGAGCACCTTGCTCGCCCTGGCGGTGTTCAGCGTGATGCCCAGGATCGTCAGGCTGCTGGAGAAGGAGCGCTGATCACAGCACCAGGTTGCTGTGCCGCACCTCGCCAAACACCTTGATCACCATGGGAGGCTGGCCGGGGTTGCCGTTGATGGCGATCACGCTGGTGTGGGTGCCGGGCAGATAGTGGATCTGCATTTCGCCAGGCGCTCCGGAGAAGTGTTCGACCAGGTGTAACGGTTTTCCCGTTTGGCGTTGAATATCGGACAGGTCCAGTTTGTCGTTTCGATTGAAGTTCCTGATTTCGCTGGGCGTGCCCAGGGTGGACTCTTCGATCGAGCGATAGCGGTAGGTTGCCGGGCCGTTGCTGGCGGATAGGGGGGCGTCGTTGGCGCCTCGCGCTGCATCAATCTTGTCTGCGGTCAATGATTCGCCGATTCCGATCAACGCATTGCCGACGGTCTGGATTTCGGAGAGCTGGCGCTTCAGGCCGGAGAGGCGCTTTTGGATGTTGTTCTGTTGCGAGACGTCACTCTCGAGCCCGCCACCGTCGAATGACTGCGGCAGCATGGCAACGTTGTTCAGTGTTTCCTGGCGTTTGTAGTTTTTTCCCACTTCATCGAGCGCCGAGTCTCGCTGAGTGCTGACCGTCTCCTTGCTCAGTTGCTTGCCAATGGTCTTGAGGACCTTGGCATTTGCTTCGGCGTCCGGGCCGCGTAACAGGCTGGCAATATTCCCGGGGCTCAATAATGAGCGCAGTTGTTCCAGCAGGGCTTTGGCGCCTTTGTCGTTGGGCGAGCGCAACAACAGGCCGAGATTGGCCGGGGTCAGCAGGGCACTCAGCTCGTTCAGCGCCTGGGTGGTGCCGGAGGATGGGGCAGGCGCAGAGGCTATCGCTTCAGCGGTCTTGGGTTGCACGGACCATTGCGGTCCTGATCTCAACAGGGCGGCGATGTGTTCCTGCGTCAACACTGACGCAGGAGGCGGTGATGCGGACTGAGGTTGCAGAACGGGATGATTCTGTCGGGAGGCGATGGGCCACATAAGTCTGTCCTCGCGCAGGAGTCAACGCGGTCACCCAGGGGTTGGGCGTCGCGTGCGCGACACGCAGTGTAAAAACACGGGGTTGGCGACAGCCAAGGACAAACCTTTTGATCCTGTGGGAAGTTTTACTTTTAAAACGGTTTGACGCTTGAACCGGTGCGCTCGCCGATGCGCACCGGCCTGATTCCCGGAAGATTCAAACGATCACCGGCGGCATGGTCGTCGGCGGTTCTTCCACCGCTGGCGGTTGGTTTTCTGGTGGCTCCTTCTCGGGCACCGGGTCCGGCTCGGTCGGCGGCAGGGTGGGTTTGTCGATGTTCGGGTCCGGGGTTTCGGCAGGAATCGGGATATTCATCGGTATGGCCTCCTTTGTGCTTTGCTGTATCGGTGGACAACCGGTGCGCGGGTTTGATTCCCCGCTCAATGGCCGCACATCCACCTGAACTTTTGCCCGGCGCCCAGGCTCGGACCTATGACGGCGCGGCTCAGGGAGGGCGTGCCGGTTCAGAATTTGGATCAAGCGGAGAGCGTCCACGGGGCGTAAGGGGAAGATGCTCGATGACGACTGAAACACTGGCTTCAGACAAATCCTTGCTACCGCTGTCCCAGGCATTGCTGTTGCCCAGGATCGCCATCGAAAGCACTTCGCCGGTCATCGACGGCGGCGATTTTGCGGTCAAGGCCGTGGTGGGCCAGCGGATCCACGTCACCAGCAAGGTGTTTGCCGACGGTCATGACAAACTCGTGGTGCTGGTGCGCTGGCGCCCGCTGGGGGAAGAGCGCTGGCACAGCGTGGTCATGACCGATGTGGGCAATAACGGCTGGGAAGGCGCCTTCACCGTGACGCGCCAGGGGCCGCACGAATACTGCATCGAAGCCTGGATCGATACCTACGCCAGCTTCTGCTATGAGCTGCGCAAGAAACACGACGCCGGCGTGCCGGTCAGCCTGGAATTGCAGGAAGGCCGCAGCCTCGTGTTGCAGGCTGCAGAGCGCAGCGATAACGAGCTGCGCGATCGCCTGATGCTGCTGCACCACGAACTCTCCGGTCTGCTGGAAACCGAGCAGGTCGCGCAGTTTCTGCACGAAGACAGTGCACATCTGATGACCCAGGCCGATCATCGTGCCTATCTGAGCATCGGCACGGTCTATCCAATCGATGTCGAGCGCCACGCCGCGCAATTTGCCAGCTGGTACGAACTGTTTCCGCGTTCGATCACCGACGATCCTGCACGCCACGGCACCTTCAACGACGTGCATTCGCGGCTGTCGACGATCCATGACATGGGCTTCGACGTGCTGTATTTCCCGCCGATCCACCCCATCGGTCGCAGCCACCGCAAAGGCCGCAACAATTCCCTGACCGCCGGCCCTGATGACCCGGGCAGCCCGTACGCCATCGGCAGTGCCGACGGCGGCCACGAGGCGATTCACCCGCAGTTGGGCAGTCGCGATGACTTCCGGCGCCTGGTCAAGGCCGCCGCCGAGCATGGCCTGGAAATCGCGCTGGACTTCGCAATCCAGTGTTCCCAGGATCACCCGTGGCTCAAGCAGCACCCTGGCTGGTTCAACTGGCGCCCGGACGGCACGATCAAATACGCGGAAAACCCGCCGAAAAAATACCAGGACATCGTCAACGTCGATTTTTATGCGGCCGATGCGATCCCCAGTCTATGGACCGAACTGCGCGATATCGTGGTGGGCTGGGTGGAAGAGGGCGTGAAGACCTTTCGCGTCGACAATCCCCACACCAAACCCTTGCCCTTCTGGCAATGGTTGATCAGCGATGTGCGCGCCAAGTACCCCGACGTGATCTTCCTCGCCGAAGCCTTCACCACGCCCGCGATGATGGCGCGCCTGGGCAAGGTCGGTTATTCCCAGAGCTACACCTATTTCACCTGGCGCAACACCAAGGCCGAGCTGAGTGAGTACCTGACGCAGTTGAACGCGTCGCCGTGGCGTGAGTGCTATCGCCCGAACTTCTTCGTCAATACGCCGGATATCAACCCCGGCTTCCTGCATGAATCGGGACGCCCGGGTTTTCTGATCCGCGCCGCGCTGGCCACCATGGGCTCCGGCCTGTGGGGCATGTACTCGGGTTATGAGCTGTGCGAAGCCGCTCCGGTGCCGGGCAAGGAGGAATACCTGGACTCGGAGAAGTACGAGATTCGTCCACGGGATTTCAACGCGCCCGGCAACATCATTGCCGAGATCGCCCAGCTCAACCGTATCCGCCGGCAGAACCCGGCCTTGCAGACGCACCTGGGGCTCAAGCTCTACAACGCCTGGAACGACCACATCCTGTATTTCGGCAAACGCAGCGAGGATGGCAGTAATTTCATTCTGGTGGCGGTCAACCTCGATCCCTTCAACGCCCAGGAGGCGCATTTCGAATTGCCGCTGTGGGAAATGGGGCTGCCGGACGATGCGCAGACCCAGGGCGAAGACCTGATGAACGGTCATCGCTGGACTTGGTACGGCAAGACCCAGTGGACGCGGCTGGAGCCGCAGATGCCGTTCGGGATTTGGCGTATTACATATTCCTGAGACTTTCTGAGACGGGCGGCTTACCCCTGTGGGAGCTGGCTTGCCTGCGATAACGATCTATCAGTCAATATTCTCGCTTCTGACAGACCGCTATCGCAGGCAAGCCAGCTCCCACATTGACCGCGTTCCATCAGGCAGATCTCAAAGCATTTCGGGAGTTTCCAATGGCGAAGAAACCCAAGCCAGCCACTTTCATCAAGGACCCGCTCTGGTACAAGGACGCGGTGATCTACCAGGTTCACGTCAAGTCCTATTTCGACGCCAACAACGACGGCATCGGCGATTTTCCCGGTCTGATCGCCAAGCTCGACTACATTGCCGACCTGGGCGTGAACACCATCTGGCTGCTGCCGTTCTATCCTTCGCCACGCCGCGACGACGGCTATGACATCGCCGAATACCGCGGCGTGCACAGCGACTACGGCACCCTGGCCGACGCCAAGCGTTTTATCGCCGAGGCCCACAAACGCGGGCTGCGGGTCATCACGGAACTGGTGATCAACCACACTTCCGACCAGCACCCCTGGTTCCAGCGTGCGCGCAAGGCCAAACCCGGTTCGGCGGCGCGGGACTTCTACGTGTGGTCCGATGACGACCAGAAATACGATGGCACCCGCATCATCTTTCTCGACACCGAAAAGTCCAACTGGACCTGGGACCCGGTGGCCGGCCAATACTTCTGGCACCGCTTCTATTCCCACCAGCCGGACCTCAATTTCGACAACCCGCAGGTCATGAAGGCCGTACTGGGCGTGATGCGTTACTGGCTGGACATGGGCATCGACGGCCTGCGCCTGGACGCCATTCCCTACCTGATCGAGCGCGACGGTACGAACAACGAAAACCTGCCGGAAACCCACGCGGTGCTCAGGCAGATCCGTGCCGAGATCGACGCCCATTACCCGGACCGCATGCTGCTGGCCGAGGCCAACCAGTGGCCGGAGGACACCCAGCTGTATTTCGGCGAGCAGAAGGGCGACGACGGCGACGAGTGCCACATGGCCTTTCACTTCCCGCTGATGCCCCGCATGTACATGGCGCTGGCCCAGGAAGATCGCTTCCCGATCACCGATATTTTGCGCCAGACCCCGGAAATTCCCGCCCATTGCCAATGGGCGATCTTCCTGCGCAACCACGATGAGCTGACCCTGGAAATGGTCACCGACAAAGAGCGCGACTACCTGTGGAACTACTACGCTGCCGACCGTCGCGCGCGCATCAACCTGGGCATTCGCCGACGCCTGGCGCCGTTGATGGAGCGCGACCGGCGCCGGGTCGAGCTGCTCAACAGCCTGTTGCTGTCGATGCCCGGCACGCCGACCTTGTATTACGGCGATGAAATCGGCATGGGCGACAATATCTACCTCGGCGACCGCGATGGCGTGCGCACGCCGATGCAATGGTCCATCGACCGCAATGGCGGATTCTCCCGCGCCGATCCGGCCAGCCTGGTGCTGCCGCCGATCATGGACCCGCTCTACGGCTACCAATCGGTCAACGTCGAAACCCAGGCCCAGGACCCGCACTCGCTGCTGAATTGGACGCGGCGCATGCTGGCGATCCGTAAACAGTCCAAGGCGTTTGGCCGGGGCAGCCTGAAGATGCTTTCGCCGAGCAACCGCCGCATCCTGGCCTATACCCGCGAATACACCGGCGAAGACGGGCGTACGGAAATTATCTTGTGCGTGGCCAACGTGTCGCGCAGTGCCCAGGCTGCCGAACTGGATCTGTCGGCGTTTGCCGGCATGGTGCCGGTGGAAATGCTCGGCGGGAATGCCTTTCCACCCATCGGCCAGCTGAATTTTCTGCTGACCCTGGCGCCGTATGGTTTCTATTGGTTTGTGCTGGCGGCGGAAAATCAGATGCCCAGCTGGCATGTGGAACCGGCGCATGGCATGCCGGACTTCACCACCCTGGTCCTGAAAAAAAGCATGGAAGAGCTGCTGGAAGAACCTTGTCGCGCGACCCTGGAGCGGACCTCATTGCCGGCCTGGCTGGGCAAGCGCCGCTGGTTTGCCGGCAAAGACAGCGCCATCGACGCGGTGCACATCGTCTACGGCGTACGGTTTGGTGACTCGGAGCACCCGGTCCTGCTCAGCGAAATCGAGGTGACCAGCGCCGGGCAGGTCAGCCGCTACCAATTGCCATTCGGTTTCCTGGGCGAAGACCAGTTCACCAGTGCCTTGCCACAACAACTGGCCCTGGCCCGGGTACGCCGCAACCGCCAGGTGGGCCTGGTGACCGACGCGTTCAGCCTCGAGCCGTTTATTCGCGCGGTGATCCATGGTTTGCAGGCGGGCACTCGCTTGCCATCCAGCGACGGTGAGTTGCGTTTCGAAGCGACGCCGCACTTGGCTCCATTGCAGCTCAACGATGAGTCGCCGGTGCGCTACCTCTCTGCCGAACAGTCCAACAGCTCGGTGGTGGTGGGCGAGAGCCTGGTGCTCAAGTTGATCCGCAAAGTGGCAAGCGGCGTGCACCCTGAACTGGAAATGAGCGCGTACCTGACCGCGGCTGGCTATCCCAACATCTCGCCCTTGCTGGGCTCGGTGATCCGCCGCGACGAAACAGGGGACGATAATCTGCTGATGATCGCCCAAGGCTATTTGAGCAACCAGGGGGATGCCTGGGCCTGGACGCAAAACAGCCTGGAGCGAGCGATTCGCGATGAACTGGCCGAAGCCATCTCCGAACAGGAACAGCACTACAACGCCCTCGGCGAGCTGAAGGATTTTGCCGGGTTGTTGGGTCAGCGCCTCGGTGAAATGCACCAGGTGCTGGGCGCCAAGACCGCCAACAAGGATTTCAAGCCCGAAGTCACCACGGTCAAGGACACTCAGGCATGGGCCAGGGACGTGGGTGCGCAGATCGATCGCGCGCTGCAATTGCTCAAACTTCATCAAACTCAGTTGAACCCTGCTGATCAGGCGTTGGTCAGTGACTTGCTGGCGCGGAAAAAAGCCATCGCCGGCCACGTCCAGGCATTGGCGAAAGCTACCCTGGGCGGACTGCGAATTCGCGTACATGGGGATTTGCACCTGGGCCAGGTACTGGTGGTGAAAGGTGATGCCTATTTGATCGACTTCGAGGGCGAGCCGGCACGTGCGCTGCACGAGCGGCGCGGCAGGCACAGCCCGTATAAAGATGTGAGCGGTGTGTTGCGCTCCTTCGATTACGCGGCCGCCATGGCCTTGAACGGGCAGGGGGTGGATCAGTCGCCCGAAGCCGACCAGGCGCGCAAACGCGTGACCGAGCGTTACCTGAAGGAAGCGCGCCAGGCATTTATCCAGGCTTATCAGGCGGCTACGTCTACACTGGCGCATGACTGGCAGGATGCCAAAGGCCAGGACGCCGCGCTGACGTTGTTCAGCCTGGAGAAAGCCGCGTACGAAGTGGCTTATGAAGCGGAAAACCGCCCGGGCTGGCTGCCGGTGCCCCTCCAGGGGTTGCACGGGTTGCTGAGCGGGTTGGCACCTATATCGAAAACTGCACGCGGTGGGGAGACGTCATGAGCTTTACGCACAAAGAACCGCTGCAGCCGAAGTTGACTGCATTGCCGGCGTCCCGGGACGTCGAGGCGCTGGTACGCGCCGAACACCAGGACCCGTTTTCGATTCTCGGGCCCCATGATGATGAGCAGGGCGGCCAGTTTATCCGCGCGTATTTGCCGGAAGCGCTGAGCGTGCAGGTGCTGGCGCGGGAGGGCGGCGAATCGCTGGGCAATCTGGACGCAAGCCAGGTGCCGGGATTGTTCGTCGGGCACCTCGACCACCGCCAGCCCTACCTGCTCAAGATCCAGTGGGCCGGCGGCGAGCAGATCACCGAAGATCCCTACAGTTTCAGCCAGTTGTTGCTGGGTGAAATGGACTTGTACCTGTTTGCCGAAGGCAACCACCGTGACCTCAGCAGTTGCCTGGGCGCCCAGGTGGTGAACATCGACGGCGTGCAGGGTGTGCGCTTTGCCGTGTGGGCACCGAATGCACGGCGGGTGTCGGTGGTGGGTGACTTCAACGTCTGGGACGGCCGCCGGCACCCCATGCGTCTGCGCCATCCTTCCGGCGTATGGGAGATATTTATCCCACGCTTGCAACCGGGCGCGGCCTACAAGTACGAGATTCTGGGCGCCCATGGGATTTTGCCGCTCAAAGCCGACCCGGTGGCGCTCGCTACCCAGTTGCCGCCCGACACCGCGTCGAAGGTCGCGGCGCCGTTACAGGTGGACTGGCAGGACCATGCGTGGATGCAGGCGCGGGTCGAAAAACAGAAGAGTACTGCGCCGCTGTCGATCTACGAACTGCATGTGGGCTCCTGGCAATGCGAGCTGGACGAGGCTGGTGAAGTGTCCCGCCAGTACCACTGGCGCGAGCTGGCCGAACGCCTGATCCCCTATGTGCAGCAGTTGGGCTTCACCCATGTCGAGCTGATGCCCGTCATGGAACACCCCTTTGGCGGCTCCTGGGGTTACCAGGCGCTGTCACAATTTGCGCCCACGGCGCGCTTCGGCTCGCCCGAGGATTTCGCTTACTTCGTCAATGCCCTGCATCAGGCTGATATCGGCGTCATTCTCGATTGGGTACCGGCGCATTTCCCCACCGATACCCACGGTCTGGCGAATTTCGATGGCACGGCGCTGTACGAATACGCCAACCCGCTGGAAGGCTTTCACCAGGATTGGGACACCCTGATCTACAACCTGGGTCGCACCGAAGTGCACGGTTTCATGCTGGCTTCGGCGCTGCACTGGCTCAAACACTTTCACGTCGACGGCCTGCGTGTGGATGCCGTGGCCTCGATGCTCTATCGCGACTATTCGCGCAAGGCCGGCGAGTGGGTGCCCAACCGCCACGGAGGTCGCGAGAACCTGGAAGCCATCGATTTCCTGCGCCATCTCAACGATGTGGTTGCGCTGGAGGCGCCGGGCGCATTGGTGATCGCCGAGGAATCCACTGCCTGGCCGGGGGTCAGCCAACCGACCCAGCAGGGCGGTCTGGGTTTCAACTACAAGTGGAACATGGGCTGGATGCACGATTCGCTGCATTACATCCAGCAGGATCCGGTGTACCGCGCCCATCATCACAATGAGCTGAGCTTCGGTCTGGTGTATGCGTGGTCCGAGCGGTTCATCCTGCCGATCTCCCACGACGAAGTGGTGCACGGCAAACATTCGCTGATCGACAAGATGCCCGGCGACCGCTGGCAGAAGTTCGCCAACCTGCGTGCCTATCTGACATTCATGTGGACGCATCCGGGCAAGAAACTGCTGTTCATGGGCTGCGAGTTCGGCCAGTGGCGCGAGTGGAACCACGACCAACAACTGGACTGGTACCTGCTGCAATACGCCGAGCACAAAGGTGTGCAGAAACTGGTCGGCGACTTGAACCGCCTGTACCGCGAAGAGCCTGCCCTGCATGACCAGGACCACGCGCCCCAGGGCTTCCAGTGGTTGATCGGCGACGATGCGATCAACAGCGTCTACGCCTGGCTGCGCTGGAGCCAGGAGGGCAGGCCGGTGCTGGTGGTGGCCAACTTCACCCCGGTGCCCCGTGAAGCCTATAAGGTCGGCGTGCCGTTCGCCGGGCGTTGGAGCGAGGTGATCAACAGCGACGCGGATACCTACGCCGGATCGAATTTCGGCAATGGCGGGGATGTCTTCACCCAGGACGAACCGCAGCACGGGCAGCCAGTATCGTTGTCGTTGAATTTGCCGCCGCTGGGGGTGTTGATTCTGCGGCCCGAATAGGAGCAATCAACAGGCACTCAACGGGCCGTGCAGCGGTTATATCGCGCTGCACGGCCCGTTGTCGTTTGGCGTCACCGAATGTTGACGCGGCTTGTCACAAATATCTCTGGAACATTTTCCTACGTGGCTTCCACACAGGGACTTCAGCGATGAGGCGCGGTTCTTTCAGTTCAACTCGCCTTTCCGTTGGGTTTAAGAACGCCAACCCAGAGAAGACGAGACACCATGACGCCAGTCCAGTTAAAACCCACCGGCAAGCCCTTGGCCGTTCCCGGCCCCCTGCTTTCTGAAAAAACTGCGGCACGCCCCGCAAAAGACCAGCCTTCGGCGGCCATGGATAACCCGGCCCAACCCGACGCCGTGAGTGCCAAGCTCGCTGATCTTGACCAGGTGTTGAAGGGGTTGCGCGAGCTGAAGACGCGCAAGGACGACCCGAATGCCCAAAAAGTCCATGTGGTGCTTGGCAAGCAATCCCCACTCATACCGTCCAGCGGTGAAACCGCGCCGGGCACCCACCAGTTGGACAACCTGCTCAGGTTCTACGGCATCGTTCCATCGAACCCACGCACACCCGCCGAGGTGCAAGCGGCGATTGATGCGGTGGAAAATACCCGCAGTGAAATATCCCTGGGGCTGGATGACAACACAGCGCAAGTCGATGCGCTGTTGCAGGAGCGCAACGAGGGCGCTATTGCCGAGGTGGTCAGCGCGCAAGAAACCACGCGCAAGAAACCCTTGCTCAGTTACCTGACCGAAGGCATTCCCGCGCATGCGCTCGAAAAAGCCAAAGCCACACCCGCCGTGCTGTTGGCCTTGATACTCAAGTCACCCAATGCCGAGCAATTGCTTCAGACGTTGCTGGAAAAACTGGGCGGTGCCGAGTACCCGTTGAATCAGGTCATTTCCCCAGCCGTCAAGGTCCGGCTGGTGATGAAAGCCATTGCCCTGAGCCTGGACCCATTGCCTGCACGTCAGGACGGGCACGTAGCGGGGTTCGACCTGACCTCGCGTGAGCATTGGGGGCAAAGTTATGCGTCGATTACCGCGAGCTTTCAGCAGCATCTGGTGGATGCGAAGAAGCTGTCTCCTCTCGAAGCGCAGCTGGCTTCTTACATTCTGAAACCCGGTTTTCCGGCAGAGTTCGCTGTCGCGGATATCCCCGAGGCCCTGCCGTATCAGGGAAGCGCTGTCTGGGTGAATTTCAAGCACGGTGTTGCGCTGGCCGAAATGATCGAGCCAGGCTCCGCACGCCGCATGAGCTTTCAGGAGCTGGTCGACTTGCCTGGCAGGCTGAGCGAGCAGGCGACCACGGACGAACAGCGCTCGGTTATCGCCGCGACGCGCATTCCAGCCGTTCTGGAATGGGCAACGGTGCAGGGCGTCATCCCGCAAAAAGACGCGTATTCCCAGGATGAAATCCACAAGGCTGTCTCGGTATTTGACGAGCATGTGAGTGACATCGTAGAGGCCACCACCCAACTGGCTGTGGATGTGCCCCTGCGCAAGCATTATTTCGAGCGGATGGAGAAGGGTACTTCCCGCACTGAAGTGCTGTCGCTGATCAGCCCGTTCTTTGCGCTGTATCGACACCTTAATGGCGAGAAGCTTGCGCCTTCGGATGTGAGCTACGAATACCCGGTTTACGATGAGGACCGCTTCAAGACCGAGTTCGAGCGCTACCTGACCCAGGCCAAGGCAGGCTATGCCAGAGTGGTGTCCAGTCATTTGTCCCAGCTTCCGCTCAAGGACCGGGTGGCGATCGAACAAGGTGAGGTCACGCTGTATGCCCTGAGGGTCAAACCTGACTCTGACAAGGAGACCGAAGATGACAAGAAGGCCGCTGTGACTCGGCCGGGGTTCATCATCAAGGCGGAGCATGAAGGGCAGACCCACTACTACGAAATGAACCCGGTGAAAGGTATCGCCCGGCGCCGAGATGACCTGAAGCCGGTCCTGGAGTCGTACGACCCGGCCGAAAAAAGCTACACAAAAGACTTTATTTCCATTGACCACTCGACCGATGGCGTTCCGTCCGAGTCGATCGTCGTACGCAACAGTCGCGCGGGCAGGGCGGAGTTCAAGCAGGAATGGAATGACTTCAAGGCCGGCAAGGGGCCGCGACCGAAAAGCTTCAGCATCGTGGTGCCGCAGCAACTGGCGCACTTTCCTGCCCCGGCCAACCCATCCAAGACCCCGGTCCCCAAGACCTTGACGTCCAACCGGTCTGAAGAAATCGCCGTGGCTATCAGCCGTGGCCTGTTCTACGTCGATGAAGACCATTTGCAGGAATGGGCGGCGTCGGATCCCGCGCGGGAAAGTGCGGCGCAGAAAAATGACGAAGCGTTCTGGGAGCGCATCAAAGGCGTGGGGCAGTTCTTCATTCCGTTCTGGGGCGGGATCGAGGACTTGGTCAATGGTCGCACCAAAGAGGGCATTCTGAGCCTGGTGGCAGACGGATTATTGACCTTCGCCGGTCCGGCCGGCCGGTTGGCGTCGGGTTCTGTACGCCTGTTGTCCGGCGCAGGGCGGATCTCCCTGCGAGGGCTTCTGCCCAAGTTCGCACCTTTGGTGAAGGAGTTCGGTGTGTCCGTGGGCCGCAACCTGAACCCACTGGACCCTGTATTGCCAGGCATTGGCTTCAAAGGTACAAAATCGCTCAAATTCAACGCCGCGAGCATCGCCAGAATCAAGGCAGGTGCTGCCCAGTTCAAGCAGTCTTTACCGTTCAAACTGCCTGGCAAAGGGCGTTATGAGATCACCTCGGGCCTGCCGCTCACCGCCAGGACACTGCCCGAAGGCGGTGTCGTAAGAGTTCCCGAAGGCATCTCCAGCGATCAAGTGCGCGTGCTGAAAAGGCAAACGCACACTGACGTGGTGGTCGGTGACGACGTTTTTCGGTTTGACCCGCGTAACCCCGACAAAATGATCAAACTGGGTGGCGCGGAGCATACCGGTCCGCTCGATGGCTTCGCGCTGACGTGTGGAGCGCCGGGCAAGCGCTCGAAGCGTGACCTCACCGACCTGTGCTACACCAAACACATTGAGCCTGGTGGTACGCCGGTCTTCCAGGATGCCCAGGCCCTCGAGCATCGCCGATTGATTCCCCTGGCCGGGCAAGGCAACGGGCCGCGTACCGTGGTGCATGAACACCGCTTGTACCGAGTCAACGAAGCCGGCAGCCAGGAACTCTTGCCGATTGCGACGCGCCAGCCCATCACCTACAAGCGCCAAACGAGCGGCGAGCTGGTGAACGAGCCGGATTTTGGCTTTGACGACTTTGGGCAGCCCCGGGCACTCAACCGGGACACGGTGGTGGTGAAACTGGATGCGATCAGCGACTTGAGCCATGACCAGCGCGTTGTGAGGGGCTTCAAGGTCGACCACGGCGGCAGGCAGTACGTGGTAGTGGAGGGCGACACGGGCGTTCACTATTACGCCGAACTCACGGGCTCCGGCCCTCTCGATTTCCATCGGCTGACCCGTAACGACCCGGTCGACCTGGATTTCATCCGCCAGCACGATCAATACAAGGACCTCCACGGCCATGTGGCGCAAGGTACACCCAATAATCAGTTGGTGGTCCTGCCGAGCATCGAAACGCTGATCAACAAAATCCTGGCGGAGAACCCCATGTCACCCGCGGAAATCGACCATTTGATCAAGGTGTTGAGCGGGCTTCCTGTCGAAAAACGCCGTGAGGTTTTGATGAGTGTCTACGCGAGCGGCAGCAACCCGGGGAAAGTGGTGGTCGCGGCAAAACCGATTCGGCTCGAGCCCATCAAGAAGCCTGCGGACTTCGCTCAACTGACGCCTGAACAGCAGAATGGCGTGTATGCGCAAGGCGGCAAGAAGACGGTAGATGATCAATTCGACGCCACGGGCATCCGCTCCGCTAATCAGCAGGTGCCAGGGCTACCGGGTGAGCATCTGCGTAATCAGAGCGCTTCTGAGACGGTAGGGTGGCTGTATACGCGAACGAACGCGCCCAATTACTCCGAAATTGTCCTCAAGACGGGGGCTGGTAACTGCGATCAAATGGCCAAGGTGGCCGTCGATACCATCAACGTCAGTGGCGGTCATGCCCGTATCGCGCAGGTGCCGGGGCATACATTCGCTGTCGTGGGCGGCCCACCCGGACACCCGCGCAGCCGGGGGTTTGCCGGAACGGAATGGGCAGACGCCTGGGTGGTGGATCCCTGGGCGGGCATCGCCTGCCCGGCCAGGGACTACCCGGCCCGGTTTAAGCAACGAATGCAGGAATGGAGTCAATCGGGCCGGCGGATCCTGATCAGTGACGGGAAGACACCCGCGCAGTCGGTCTGGAGTGATCCCATGACGCCAAGCTGGATCGATGCGACGGTCAACGGGGAGGCTCAGGTATTCTGAGAGCGGGCGATCAGCCTGTAGCGGGGTATTTCAGTCGGACAGGGCCCGACAATGCCTCTATCTGGCGTGATTCAGTTGTCCACGCTGCTGGCAGGGTGCCACAATGGCGCCTTTGTCATGGCAGTCGGATCGGGCGGATTTCATGAAGGGCCTTGGGCGTGGGCAAGACCAGGATGGCTTTATCGAAGAGCAGGTGCGGACAGACCGTTTGCACCAACTGTTTCGCCAGTCATTTGCTGCGATTTTCGGCAGCTATCTGGGCGCTGTCATGCTGTGCTGGCTGTGTTGGGACCGTTTTGACCATGAGGTGATTCTGGTCTGGCTGGTGGTGCTGGCGGCGACGTCGCTGTTGCGCATCAAGATGTTCATGGAGTGGTTCCGCTGCCCCAACGCCGAGCGCACACCCGAGCGCTGGGAGCGGCGTTACTGGATCACGCTGATGCTCTCGGCCGGGGTCTGGGGCCTGGGGGCACTGGCGGTGATGCCGACCGACGACCGGCTGTCCCAGGTGCTGGTCATGCTGTTTACCGTGGGCATGTCGGTCAGTGCGGTCTCCTGTTACTCGGCATATCGCTATATGACGCTGGTGTCCATGGGGCTGGTGCTGCTGCCGTGCACCCTGTGGCTGCTGTTCCAGCCGTCGCCGATGCAAGTGGGGGTGGCGATTGCGGTGCTGGTGTTCTCCTCCTTCGTGGTCAGCGCCACGCGCAAGCTCTCCGATGCCCTGGAAAAAGCCTTCCGCCTGACCCGGCAGATGGAGCGCGCGCACAATATCTCCACCCGCGCTGCCCAGACCGATGAACTCACCGGCCTGATGAACCGCCGGGCCTTTTTCGAACATGCCCAGGTGTTGTACGCCCAGTGCCGCCACAACCATCAGCCGTTGTGCGCGCTGATGATGGACATGGACCACTTCAAGGACATCAATGATACCTACGGCCACCAGGCCGGCGATCAGGTGCTGCGCCAGATTGGCGGGGTGATCAGTGCCTCGTTCCGTCAAGCCGATGTGTATGGCCGGCTGGGCGGTGAAGAGTTCGCGGTGCTGCTGCCCAATACGTCGCTGGAAACCGCGCGGGACATCGCCGAGCAATTGATCAAGGCGATCTCGGGCCTGGCCTCCGAACCGGTGCACGGGCTGACCGCCAGCCTGGGCGTTGCTTCAACCCACGCCCATGACCAGGACCTGCACAGCCTGATGAACACCGCCGACAAGGCGTTGTACCGGGCCAAGGCCATGGGGCGTAATCAGGTGGCGGTAGCCGAGTAGGGCGCGGCTCAGTCCTTGTGCATGGCCCTGGCCAGCGCCCGCGCGACCTGGTCGGCGGAGTAGGGCTTGGCCAGGAATTCGAAGCCCTCGTAACCACTGTCGGCCAGTTCTTCGCTGTAGCCCGAGGTGAGCACCACCGGCAGGTCCGGTCGGCGTTGTCGCAGTACTTTGGCCATGGCCACGCCGGTGATGCCCGGCATCACCACATCCGAGAAGATCCCGTCGAAGGCCATGGCCTCCGGTCCGGCCAGCGCCAGCGCCTGTTCGGCATCGGTGGCCCAGGTGGTCTGGTAGCCCAGGTCCTGGAGGATCTGATTGGCGAAGCGGCCGACCTCCAGGTTGTCCTCAACGATCAGAATGTGGCGCAGGGCGGGGTCGGGTATGGCCGTCTGGGGGGGCTGAACGGCGACGCTCGGGGTGTTTGCCGGGGCCACTTCGGGCAAATACAGGGTAAACACGCTGCCTTGGCCCAGGGTGCTGACCACATCGACATTGCCGCCGGACTGCTTGGCAAAGCCGAACACCTGAGACAGCCCCAGCCCGGTGCCCTTGCCGACGGCCTTGGTGGTGAAGAAGGGCTCGAAAATGCGCTCGAAGGTGCCATCGGGAATGCCGCTGCCGGTGTCGGTCAGGGCCACGCTGACAAAGGGCCGGGGCGTGTCGGCATCGCCCCGGATGCGTGGCAGCACCGGCACCTTGGCCACACGCAGGGTCAAGGTACCCTGGCCGTCCATGGCATCCCGGGCGTTGAGCGCCATGTTGATCAGTGCGGTTTCGAACTGGCTGGAGTCGGCATGCACATGGCAGGGATCTTCGGGTAACTCCAGTTGTACGCGAATGTGTGTGCCGGTCAGGCTTTCGAGCATTTCGCCGATGTTGCGTACCCGCTGCCCCACATCGAAGACTTCCGGGTTCAGCGGCTGGCGTCGCGCGAACGCGAGCAATTGGCTGGTGAGTTTGCTGGCGCGCTCCACCGTGTCGGAAACCGCGCCCATATAGCGCTGACGCCGCTCTTCGGACAGGCCCGGTTGGCGCAGGAAGTCCACGGAGGAACGAATGATGGTCAGCAGGTTGTTGAAGTCATGGGCCACACCGCCGGTCAATTGGCCGATGGCCTCCAGCTTCTGCGACTGGTGCAGCGCGGCTTCGGCCTGGGTCAGTGCGGTGGTGCGTTCTTCCACCCGTTGTTCCAGCGTCGCGTTCAATTCGGTAAAGGCCGCCAGGCCCTCGCGCACGGCGGCATCGGCGCGAACCCGCTCGATATGCGCCCAGGAGCGCTCGGTGACTTCCCCCACCAGCGCCAGGTCGTAGGGCGACCAGACCCGCGCCGCCTTGTGATGCACCGCCATCAGCGCCGTCAGGCGGCCATCCTTGATCAGCGGGAAACAGACCGTGGCAAGGGCGCCGAGGGCTTGATAGCTGGCGGCTTCTTCCGGCGCAAACTCGATCCGGTTGTCCTGCACCACCAGCGGCTCGCCGTCGTTCAGGCGTTGCACCGCCCGCGCGCCGAACGAGGCCAGGCTGTAGCGTCCCACGATGCTCGGCGAACCTGGCGCGGCCCAATTGCCGCGAATGGTGAAGCCATCTTCATCGGCATCCATATCGGCATAGGCACAGTTGGACACCTGCAGGTGCTCGGCCAGCAACCGGGTGGTGGTGGTCATGATGGCTTCGGCGTCGGTGGCGTTGGCCACCGCGCTGCCGACGGCGTCGAGCACCGCCAGGCGGCGCGCGAGGAACACGGTGGCGGTGGTTTCGGTGACGGTGTCCAGCATGCCCACGACCTTGCCCTGGGGGTCGCGGATCGGGCTGTAGCAGAAGGTGAAGTACGCCTGCTCGGGACCGGCACCGCGCTCGATCAGCAGCGGAAAGTTCTCGATATAGGTGGCATGCCCTTCGAACGCGGCCTGGGCAATGGGGCTGACGTCGGCCCAGACCTCACGCCACACTTCGCTGAAGGGGCGGCCCAGGGCATAAGGTTTATCGCCCAGGATCGGAATGAACGCGTCGTTGTACAGCATGGTCAGTTGCGGCCCCCAGACGATGGATTGGGGGAAGCTCGAGGCAAAGCACAGGGCCACGGTGGTCTTGAGTACATCGGGCCATTGTTCCAGCGGCCCGAGGGGCGTGTTGGACCAATCATGCTGACGAACCCGTTCGGCCATGTCGCTGCTGCTTTGCAGCCAATTCATCATTGGGAGAACACCTTGTTGGCCACGCTCGTCTCAGTCACCTGGAAGATCAGGCTATCACGCTACTAGACCGGCAGAGCCGGCGCCAGTTCGCAACAGGTGGCAATTTGATGCTCTCGTCATCGACCCCGGCCAGCCTGTCGACTATTGGGAACCGAAAACCCCGGTCCAGTAAATGCCCGCATCGCTCTTCGGGTCCATGGCATAGGCTGCACCCAGGTCGCGAAATTGCGGGTTCATCAGGTTGGCGCAATGCCCTGGGCTGGCGAGCCAGCCGTCCACCACTTTGCGTGGAGTGTCCAGGCCGGCGGCGATGTTTTCGCCGATGTTCTTCGCGATGTACCCGGCCAGTTCGGCACGGTCGCCCGGGGTGCGGCCGTCGTGGTCCAGATGGTCGAAGAAGTTGCCGTTGGCCATGTTGCGGGTGTGACTGTTGGCGGCGCCCGCCAGGTCATCGTTCCACGACAGGGGCGTGGTCGCGGCAAACGCCTGGGTGCCGCACTGGCGTGGCTGTTGACGGGCGGTGTTGATCAGGCTCAGCAGTTGCTTGCCTTCGGTCTGCCAGTCGCCCAGGCCACTGGACAGCAACGGGCGCGCAAGCACGATGCGCCAGTCCTGGCCACTGTTGCTCACACCGATGTCGACGAATTGCGGGTCCAGCACTACACGACAGAAACTCTCGCGCACCGCCTTCATCGCGGCCTGGGCATCCCGGGGACCGGACAGACTGATGGCTTGCACATTCACCATGGGGTAGGCGGCGCGGGCCAGGGCCTGTTGCAAGTCGCCGACATTGGTGGCCGGCAGCACCAGGCGCGTGTCGCTGGCCAATGGCGGCAGTTCCTGGGAACCCTGGTCGCCGCAGCGTTGCACCTGGCTGCGATACTGGTTGATCTGTTGCACCAACTGACTTTCTTCATTCGCCAACGCGCTGGCGCAGAACGCCATGTTGGCGGCCAGCGTCGTAAGACCCATCATCAATGACAGAACGCGCATGGACGTTACCCTTGAGCTTGAAAGTGCCCATGATGCGCGATGTAACCCGGTCTGGCGCAACGCCTTTTTTGTTTTTTTGCCTTAACGGGCGTTTCGCAACGCATTCACGGCGCCATGACGGCCCCAGGCAAACAACCCGGCCAGAAGGATGAGGCCAAGTGCCACTGTGAAGGTGGCGTGCAGGCCATTTGCTACGGTCTGCGGCGCTGCCCGGGTCACATCGGGTGCGGCCCAGGCAAATACCGCGCCGAGGGCCGAGGCACCGAACAGCAGGCCCAGGTTGCGCGACAGGTTGAGCAGGCCCGAGATCGTGCCACGGCGCGCGGGCTCGACATCCCTCATCACGGCGGTGTTGTTGGCAGCCTGGAACAGGCTGTAGCCAAGGGTGAGTATGACCAGCGCGCCGAGATAGGCGATCAGTCCCGAGGCTTGCGACAACAGCAGCGCGCCGCACAGCAAAACGCCGAGCCCTGCCAGCGTGGTGCGCCGGCTGCCCAAGCGCTCGGTGAGCCGGCCAGCGGGCACGCCGGCAAGGGCCGCGACACAAGGCCCGACGGCCATAGTCAGGCCCATCCACTCGGGGCTCAGGCCCAAGCCACGGGACAGATAGAAGGGACCCACCACGAAGGTAGCCGTGATCACCGCTGATACCAGCGCGCTCATCGCCAGCCCGGCGCGCAGTGATCCGTCCTGCAAGGCTTGGGCAAAGGTCGTAGCCGCCGTGGGCGCTGCAGGGCGACGATCCACCGGCAAGCAGCGCCAGGCGAAGAGGGCGGTGAGCACGCCCAGGGGCGCACCGACCAGAAACAGCGCCCGCCAACCCCACAGCCCCAGCAACAATCCCCCGACGCTGGGACCCATGGCGGTGCCCATGGCCGACATGGTCGCGAGCAGGCCCATTGCGCGACCGGTGCGCTCTTTGGTGACGGTGTCGCCGACCATGCCGAGGGCCATGGCCATCATGCTCGCCGCGCCTAGGCCCTGAAGGGCGCGCGCGCCCACCAGCCATGCCAGGGATGAGGCCGCGCCACACAGGGCACAGGCAAACGCGAACAGCAGCAAACCGGCGAGCAGCAAACGGCGGCGTCCCAGTCGATCCCCGAGACGACCGGCGGTGACGATCACGGCGGTGATGGCCAGCAGATACGCCAGGACCACCCATTGCACCGCAGCAAAGGACGCGTCGAACGCCTGCGCCAGGCTGGGCAGGCCGACATTGGCGATGCTGGTACCCAGGGAGGCCAGCAAGATGGACAGGGACAGACTGACGAGACTGCCGCGAGAGGACGGGCGCATGGGACGACTCCTTGAGTGAACGCAACTGTCACAAATCTACGGCCTGGCCTAACATGGCGGAAGACGCATGGTTTGCAATAAATAGCTGCATATGACGCCATGTGAGGAGTGCCGATGCCTGACCTGAATTTATTGATCACCCTGGACGTATTGCTCGCCGAAGGCAGTGTCGCCCGTGCCGCCCAGCGCCTGCGCCTGAGCCCGTCCGCCATGAGCCGTGCCCTGGCGCGCCTGCGTGAAACCACAGGCGACCCGTTACTGGTACGTGCAGGGCGTGGCCTGGTGCCGACCCCCCGTGCGGTCGAGTTACGCGAACAGGTCAGCCGCCTGGTACAGGATGCCCAAGCGGTGCTGCGTCCGGCGCAAGCGCTGGACATGGCCGAGGTCAAGCGCACCTTCACCCTGCGTGCCAGCGAAGAGTTCGTCGAGAATTTCGGCCCGGCGCTGCTGGCACGCATCGCCCGGGAAGCCCCTGGCGTGCGCCTGCGCTTCGTGCACAAGACCGACAAGGACAGTGCGTTGCTGCGTGAAGGCAGTGTCGACCTGGAAACCGGCGTGGTCGACCCCACCGCCAGCCCGGAAGTGCTGACCCAGGCGCTGTTTCGCGACCGCTTGATCGGCGTGGTGCGCAGCGGCCACCCTTTGAGCCGGGGTGAGGTGAGTGTTCGGCGTTTTGCCGAGGGGCAGCATGTGTATGTGTCGCGGCGAGGGCAGGATCGTGGCCAGATCGATGACGCCCTCGAGGCCCAGGGCCTCAGCCGTCACATCACAACCATCGTTGCCGGCTTTGCCACGGCCATCGCCCTGGCCCGCGATACCGACCTGATCGCCAGCGTGCCCGAGCGCTACACCGCGCACCAACGCAATGGGCTGCATTGCTTTGCGCTGCCCGTCACGCTGCCGACGTTCACCGTGGCCATGCTCTGGCACCCCCGATTGGATGCTGACCTGGCCCATCGCTGGTTGCGCAGCTGCCTGCGCGAGGTGTGCGGGTACTGACGGGGCCGCAACAGGTACAATCGCCGCTGCCTTGACGTGAAACCCCAGGAATCTGCATGTTCAGCCTTACCCGTTACACCACGCCGTGCCCCGAGCCTATCAATGGCCAGATCCTGCAACTGGTGGTGGACAACCTCACCGACATCAGCAGCGTGGCGCTGCCGCCGAGCAACCTGCTGTACAACATCTATCAATATGCGATTGGCTTCGAGGTGCACCTGTACCTGGAGGCGCTGAATGGGGCGAAGGGGATTGCGGTCGAACTGATCGTGGCAACAGAGGCGCAAGACCCGGACAAGGTCATCGGCTTTCTATTGTGCCTGCCGGTGAAGGACGACTCCGACGCCTGCGGCATCCCCTTCATGGCCGTGCAGGCGGGCTTTCGTCGCCAGGGCGTGGCGCGCGCCATGATGGGCGAAGTGCTCGGGCGCTATCCCCACGCCGAACTGGCGTGTGCGGTGGAAAAAGTACCGGCATTCGAGGCCCTGGGCTTTCAAGTGCGCGGTGCGCGCGCAACCCAGGTGCTGATGAACACACGTGATTACGGCACGGAAGGCTTGATGGGCGTACTGGAGGTGGACGCGATCTACCGCTCGCTGGAGGTGCGCCAGATCCATACCTACCTGCTGCAAAAGCACGGCAAGCGCGCGATGGTGGACGCGGAGAAACAGCGTGATCGGCATCTGGACCAGCTGGCGCGCAAGGTGCAACGCTTTGTGAATGAGCAGCGCTGAAGCAGGCTTGGGGTGGGGGGGGGAAAAACACCCCCCCCCCCCCCCCCCCCCCCCACTACCGCTGCCAGCGCGTGTCTTATGGCTTGGCCAGGTTCCAGTTGCCGCCAACGCCGTCACCGGTGATGTCGCCCGGCTTGCTGTCCTTGACCCAGGTGTACAGCGCCTGGCCCTTGTAGGCCCATTGCTTGCTGCCATCGTCACGGGTGATCACGGTGTAGCCGTCGGCGTCTTTCGCGGTGGCCGACGCGGTGAAGGCTGGCCAGTTCGCCAGGCACTGGCCGCTGCACACCGATTTGCCGGCGGTGTCTTTGGCGAAGGTGTAGAGGGTCATGCCTTTGCTGTCCACCAGCACTTTGCCTTTGGCGCTGTCCGCGACTTTGGCGGGGGCGGCGAAGGCCATGGAGGAAGCACACGCGAGCATCACAGCAGCAGCGAGGGAGAATTTTTTCAGCATGACAAACTCCTGGGTCTTTTCTAGTTGGGGTACTGGCCTTGTGCTGTATTCACAAGCCGTACTCAGGTAAACACCCGTCACGCCGCTTTATTCCTCCCTGCTGAATAATTATTTAACCGCGACTGCGCCGGACCATCGCCAGGATGGTTGCCAGCAACTCCTGCTGCGCGTCTTCACGGCTGATTTCACCGCTGGCGGCGGCGTGGGACAAGGCTTCCGCCGCTCCCAGCATGGCGCGTAAGCCTGCCTGGGCCAGCGTGCCGTCCGGGGCGAAGGGCGCCAGGGCCGCGCGGCACTTGTCGAGGAAGACCGCCTCGTACTGGCGCTTGAGGGTTTCCAGTTGCGGCGAGCTGCTCAGCGCGGCGATCACCCCCGGAATTTCCCGACCCTGCAACAACACACAGTCGACATAGGACGAGGCGATCACCCAGGCCCGGTCCTCCAGGGTCGCGTTGCTGGCCTCGATGGCCTGGCTGAACACCTGGTCCTGGCGCCCGTCGAAGTCTACATACAGCGCCGCCAGCAACCCGGCCCGGGTGACGAAATGGTCATAGACCACCGGTTTGGTGACGCCCGCCAGTTCCGCTAGACGGCCCAGCGTCAGGGCCTCGGTGCCTTCATCGCGCACCAGTTGCCAGGCCACTTCCAGTAATTGGCGCAGGCGCTCCTCGCGGGGCAGGCGACGACGTGGCGCAGGGGATTCAACACTTGACATGCTTATATACCAAAAGTAACTTGATCGCGTTAACTTACCAAAAGTAGCTTGTTCCCAGCCTAAACCGAAAGGGAGTCAATGTCATGCACGCACTGATCGTTGTTGCCCATCACGACCCGCAATCCCTCACCCACAGCCTAGCGGCCGAGGTCGCCGCCGGCCTGGCCGCCTGCGGTCACAGCAGTGAAGTCGCCGATCTTGCCGCCGAAGGCTTCGACCCGCGCTACAGCGCCGCCGACCACCGCGTACACCGCACCCGCGCCACGCCACCCGCCGATGTGCTGGCCGAGCAGGCGCGCATCGACCGCGCCGACGCGTTGGTGCTGGCATTCCCCATCTACTGGTGGTCCATGCCCGGCTTGCTCAAGGGCTGGATCGACCGGGTATTCGTCAACGGTTGGGCTATCGACTACGGGCCGGATACCCCGGTGGTGAAAAAACTGCGGCATCTGCAGGTGCATCTGTTGGCGTTGGGCGCGGCGGATGACGACGCGTTCGATCGACACGGCTATGCCAAGGCGATGCGCACCCAGATCGACTACGGGATTTTCGATTACTGCGGGGCGAGGGTGGTGACGTCCGCGCTGTTGCTGGATTCGGAAAGTGGCGGGGCGCAGCTGCATCTGAAGAAAGCCCGGGCGCTGGGTCAAGCGCTGTTCGAAACCGAGGCCGTCGCCGGCTGACTCACAGGTCGCGAAACAGGTCGTTGGCGTCGAGCAGGCGGTAGGCGATTTCCGGGCGTTTTTCCATGCCCCGGCGAATGGCGGCGGGAATCGATTGCCGGGTTTTGCGGCACAGCCCCGGGAGTTCGTCGATCTCGATCTGAATGCCGCGCATGCTCTTGACCTCGGTATGCCCCGGCGCGACATGCACGCGGATGCCCAGTTGCTGGTACATCAGCTGTTGCATGCGCTCCAGGTCTTGCAGGCTCTTGAGATCTTCGAGGCGGTCGAGCAGGATTTTTTCCTGCTGGCGTGTCAGTTGCAGGATACGCAGGTCGGCGCCCGGGGCATCCAGCAACTGTTCGCGGTCACACACGCAGGCGCCGGGTGGGCAGGGCTGGCGAATTGTCATGTGCATTGCCTCCCCATTCCGACGCGAACCTCTTAATAGCTCAGTTGAACCCCGAGGCTGCCCAGGGCCTTCCAGTACTCAGGATAGGTCTTGCCGACGCAGTCCGGGTCCTGGATGCGAATGCCCGCGACCTTCAAGCCGGCCAGGGCAAAGCACATGGCGATGCGATGGTCGGCGTGGGTGTCGATCAAGGCCTGGCACGAGGTTCCGGCCAGGGCCGGATCGCTGGCCACCAGCAGGTCGTCGCCCTCGATGGTTGCCAGGCCCGGGCGAATTTCGTTGAGGCCGTCATGCAGCGCCTGCACGCGGTCACATTCCTTGACGCGCAAATTGGCCAGCTCGGTGAAGCGCACCGGTGTGTTGTTGAACGCGGCCAGCACGGCGAGGGTCGGGATGGCGTCCTGCATCTGCGAGCCGACCACGGTGGCCTGCATGTTCGGGAACTGGGCGATCACGGCCTGGGCCTTGGCGTCCGGCTGGGTGAAGTCTTGGGCGGCCACACCGATATCGATGCGCCCGCCGGTCAGTACCTCGGCAGCCCACAGGTAGGTCGCGGCGGAGGCGTCGGGTTCGATCAAGTAATCGTGGGCGGTGTAGCCGGTAGGCGCGACGCGCCAGGTGGTGTCGTTGACTTCGCTCACTTGCGCACCAAAGGCACGCATGCAGTCCAGGGTCAGGTCCACATAACCACGGGCACCGATGTCCTTGCCGGTGAGGGCGACTTCAATCGGCGCTTCGCCGCAGGCTGCCAGCATCAGCAGTGCCGACACGTACTGGCTGGACAGGCCGCCGTCGATCTCGAAGCGCTTGGCCTGCACGTTGCCCACGCCGTGCACGGTGACCGGCGGGCAGCCGGTGGGGCTGTCAACGCGGATACCGTTTTGGCCGAGGGTGGCCAGCAGGGGGCCAATCGGGCGTTTTTGCATGTACTCGTCGCCGTCCAGCACGACTGTGCCCTCGACGGTGGCCACGGCGGCGGTGAGAAAGCGCATCGCGGTGCCGGCGTTGCCGAGGAACAAGGGTTGGGCGGGCAATTGCAGTTTGCCGGTACTGGTGACGACGAAGGTGGTGTCGTCCGGTTCGTCGATGGTCACGCCCATCTGGCGCAGGGCCACCGACATATGGCGGGTGTCGTCGCTTTTGAGTGCGCCGCTCAGGCGGCTGGTGCCCTTGGCCAGCGCCGCCAGCAGCAGGGCGCGGTTGGTGATGGATTTGGAGCCGGGGGGTGCGACCTTGCCAGTGAGGGGGAAATCGGGCGGTGTCACGGTCACGGTTTTCTGCGAACTCAAGGTACAGGGCTCCTGTTTCAAGGCAAGGGCGGCGGGCGGAGTCGAATAATCGGGTATTGGGGCGGTGGTTGTCGAGCTTGGGTGCAGGTATTTACCGGGTGTGCATCAATTCCCGCGGGAGCTGGCTCGCCTGCGAAAGCGGTGGGTCAGGCTGCCGCTCCATTGGCAGTGCCGCCGTCTTCTCCGGCTCGACAAGCCGGCTTTCACCTTATCGCTTGGCCAGCCAGTAATCATGCAGCGCCCGCGCAGCGGGTTCGATTTCGCTGACACGTTGCTGGTGGGCGGTTACGTCCAGGTCCGCCGGCAGTTCGAAGTTGTCCTGTTCGGCGCACCAGGAGATCTTTTCCAACTCGGCTGCCTGGGCGGCTGGCAGTTCCGGCCAGTTGCCGATGGCGGCGCCGCGGATGTAGCCGAAGCACCATTCCTCGGCGAGTGTCACGGTGTGGCCCTGATGCTCGGTGTCGTCGAAGCGGGCGTTGAAGGCGCTGGCGTCGGTTGCCAGTTGTTCGGCCAGGGTGTTGAGGTGGCGCACGCACAGTGCCAGGAAGTGCTGGGCTTCTTCGACGCTTTCCCAGTCGGGGTTCTCGCCACCCCAGATCGCCGGGAACCATTCGCTCACGTCCACCGGTGTCGGGCCGGACACCAGGGCGGTGAAGTAGCCGTCGAGTTCGGCCAGGTTCAGCACCGAGTGGTCGTCGCCGTACTTGAGCAGGGTCTCTTCGAGGGCTTCGAATTCGGCGTGGGTGAGGGGTTGGGCGTGCATGGGCATATCCTTTCAACGTCGAACGCCGCGCGCGAGGCGGCTCAAAGCGCGAAGGATGGCCTGTGCGTCGGCATTTATCCAGCGTTTTCCAGACGTTGGCACAGCTTGCTCACGCACACCGAGCCCACCACAGCGAGGATGATCGGCACCAGAAAGTCATGGTCGATGCGGGTGAATTCCGCCACCAGCACAATCGCCGTCAGCGGCATGTTCATGCTGGCGGCCAGGAAGGCGGCCGCGCCGATGATCGCGAAGGCGCCCAAGGGCACGCCGGGCCACGCCAGGCTCCAGGCGCCGCCGAGGATGATCGCCAGCAGCGCGCCATTGGCCAGGCCCGGCGTGAGCAGGCCGCCTTCGGCGCCGGCGCGCAGACTGCTGGTGGTGATCAGCACCTTGACCAGCAGCAACAGCGAGGCCAGGCCGATGCTCAGCTCATTGTCGAAACCCAGTTGTGCCGGGCCTTTGCCGTTGCCGAGGATGTGAGGCAGCCACATGGCCAGCACGCCGATGATCGTGAAGTTGAGCAATGCCAATACCGGCAGGCGCCAGCCACGGGCGGCATGGGCCCGTGCCGTGCCGGTCAGGCGGGTGAAGCCGTATGCCGCCAGGCCGAACACCGGCCCGCACACCACGGCCCAGCTGATCAACGCTGGGCTCAATGCAAAGTGCGGCACGACATACTGCGACTCCGCCCCCAGCCCGATCCAGGCCACCGCCGCGCCAATCGCCGAGGTGGCCAGCGCAATGATCGCTGCCGGCCAACTGAAGGCGCCCACCAGCACTTCCAGCACAAACACCGCGCCACCCAAGGGCACGTTGTACACCGCAGCCAGGCCGGCACCGGCGCCGCAGGCAACGATCAGCCGATGCAGCTGCGGCGCCAGGCGCGCCCTCCGCGACAACCAACTACCGGCCAGGGCGCCGACTTCGCGCGGCGCTACTTCGCGCCCCAGCGGCGAGCCCAGGGCCACGGTGATGATTTGCAGCACTGCGTGGGCGAGGGTGGTTTTGGGCGGCATGTCCGGCATCTGTTCCGAGACGGCCTGCTTGATGCTCACCAATGGGCGGCCATAGCGGTACACCGCCCACCAGCCGAACCCCGCGACCAGCCCGCAGATCACCAACACGCTCAAGCGTCGTTCGGGCGTGGCGGTGGTCACGCCCCATAGAAAGGTTTCGTGGCTGACCAGGTTGTCGAGGCTGTAGCCGTAGGCCAGGTGCTGGATACCGTGTAGCAACAGGGCCAGCAACATCCCGCCCAATCCGGCGCCGATTCCGGTCAGTACCACCACCAGGGCGAGGATCAAGGATGAGCGAAAGGTCGTCGGCATGGGCGGCTCCGGGCAGTGGCCCTGATTGTATAGCCGATAAATCGATGGCCCCGGGTGAAATGTATCGGTGGCGCATGCAGGCCTGCATCCACAACATTCCATTACGTTTTGCCGTCCCGTTTTTGGCAGATGCGCCGTCCTGCAGCCTTGTTATAGTTCGGGCCTTATCACTCGCCAGTCAGGGATCACTGCCATGTCCGAATACCAAGCTTTCGTCGTCGAACTCACCGGCAACGTTGCCCATGTGCAGATCAACCGCCCGGAAAAGATCAATGCGATGAACGCCGCGTTCTGGAGCGAAATCATCGATATCTTCCAGTGGGTCGAAGACACCGACGCCGTGCGCGCCGTGGTGCTCAGCGGTGCCGGCAAACATTTTTCATCGGGTATCGATCTGATGATGCTGGCCTCGGTGGCCAACGAGTTCGGCAAGGACGTGGGCCGCAACGCGCGTCTACTGCGCCGCAAGATCCTGGAGCTGCAAGCCTCGTTCAACGCTGTCGACAACTGCCGCAAGCCGGTGCTGGCGGCGATCCAGGGTTATTGCATCGGTGGCGCGATCGACCTGATCAGCGCCTGCGACATGCGCTACGCCGCCGAAGGCGCGCAGTTCTCGATCAAGGAAATCGACATCGGCATGGCCGCCGATGTCGGCACCCTGCAACGCCTGCCGCGCATCATCGGCGACGGCATGTTGCGTGAGCTGGCCTACACGGGGCGTCAGTTCGGCGCCGAGGAAGCGCGCAGCATCGGCCTGGTCAATCGGGTCTATCCCGATCAGGACAGCCTGTTGGCCGGGGTGATGGAGATTGCCCATGAAATCGCCGCCAAGTCGCCGATTGCCGTGGCCGGCACCAAGGCGATGATCAGCTACATGCGTGACCACGCGGTCAATGATGGCCTGGAATACGTTGCCACCTGGAACTCGGCTATGTTGCAATCCAACGACCTGCGCGTGGCCATCGCGGCCCACATGAGTAAGCAGAAACCCGAATTCGTGGATTGACTGACATGACCCCAGGCTGGATTACCACAACGCTGCTGGATAACGACACCCCTGGCGGCTGGGCCGTCGCCCGCAGCCGCGACGGCTTTTTGCATGACACCAACGGTCCGCTGTTCCCCCGGGAATGGCTCAAGCGCCAGGACCTGGCCGTGTTCGCCGAACACGGCATCGGCCACCTCGACGGCGAACCGGTGTACCTGCTGGAGCTGGACGCTGCCGGTGAGGTGCCAGGTTGCAGTTGGCAAGGGCTGCGCGGCTTCATGCTGCAAGGCGATCACACCCTGTACAAAGTACTGGGCTACGCCGCGCAGATCGGCACCTGGGCGCGGGAGCACCGGTTTTGCGGCAGTTGCGGCCAGGCCATGGTCCAGGTGCCGCGGGAGCGGGCGATGCATTGTGCGGCCTGCGACCTGCGCAGCTACCCACGGATTTCTCCGAGCATGATCGTGCTGGTGACCCGTGGCGACGAGATCCTGCTGGCGCGTTCGCCGCGCTTTGTGACCGGGGTCTACAGCACCCTGGCCGGGTTCGCCGAGCCCGGGGAGTCGGCCGAAGACTGCCTGATCCGCGAAGTGCGCGAAGAAGTGCAGGTGGAGGTCAAGAACATCCAGTACATGGGCAGCCAATGCTGGCCGTTCCCGCACTCGATGATGCTGGGTTTCCATGCCGAGTACGCCGGCGGCGATATCGTGCCCCAGGCCGACGAAATCGAGGACGCGCAATGGTTCAATATCCACGACCTGCCGCCATTGCCGGCGTCGCGTTCGATTGCGCGTTACCTCATCGACCTCTACCTGGCCCGCCGTTTAGGTCACGCTGAACCAGTGCTGCCAGGCTAGGCGTACCGTCAGGCCGAGGACCACGGTGATGAACACCGGGCGAATGAATTTGGCGCCGCCGCTGATGGCACTGCGGGCGCCAAAGAACGCGCCACACATCACCGAAACGCCCATGGCCAGGCCAACGATCCAGTCCACCGACCCATTGATGATAAACACCGTCAGCGCGCCTGCGTTGCTGACAAAGTTCATGCTGCGCGCCACGCCGCTGGCTTTCACCAGGTCGATGGGGTGCAACAGCATAGTGCTCACGGTCCAGAACGCCCCGGTACCCGGGCCGGCCACGCCGTCGTAGAAGCCCAGACCGAAGCCCTGGGTGGATTGCCATTTCTTCTTGATCGGCGCATCGGCGTCCAGCGGCGCCTTGGGCGTGCCGCCGAACAGCAGGTACACGCCGCAGGCGAACACAATCACCGGCAGCATTTTGTTCAGGGTTTCGGCAGGCAGGTAGTGCGCAACCACCGCGCCGCTGAGCGCCCCGACCAGCGTGCCGACGATGGCATGTACCCACTGGCGCGGGTGGAACAGCTTGCGGCGGTAGAAGGTGAAGCTGGCGGTGGCCGAGCCGAAGGTGGAACTGAGCTTGTTGGTGCCCAGCACCAGGTGCGGCGGCATGCCGGCTGTGAGCAAGGCGGGCGTGGTAAGCAGGCCGCCGCCGCCGGCGATCGCATCGATGAAACCGGCGATAAAGGCGACAAGCGCCAGGATGGCGAGGGTGGTGAGGTCAACGCTGAGTTCGAAGGGCATGGGCAGGGCTTATGGCTGGCAGGGTGCGCAGCGAAGGGGCTGCGCCAAAGGCCTGCATCTTACCTGCCGGATGTAGGGAGTTCCAATGTGGGAGCAGGCAAGCCAGTTCCCACATTTTTACGGTGCCCGCTTAGGACCTGTGTGTTTCGAGCCACTCCAGCGCCGTACGCCACACACAAATCCCCAGGAAATACGCCGACATCAGCGACCACAGCCCAAACGTCCACGGGTTGGTGTTGGGGTAGTCCACCACCATCAAGAAGCTGCACAGCAACCAGATCGTGGTCACGGCGATATTGATCGGCATGAAGCGCTTGACGCGGAACGGGTGCAGGAATTTCATCGGCGTCACGGTCAACAGCGCCAGGCCGATCACGGTCGCGAGGGTCACCCAGGCTTCCGGCTGAATGATATAGACGCACAGCGCCACCACGTTCCAGGCGGCGGGGAAACCGACGAAGTAGTTGTCCTTGCTCTTCATGTTCACGTTGCAGAAGCAGAACAGCGACGACACCAGGATCACCGACACGGTGAACAGGTGGGTGAAGTCCGGCAGGTCGATGTAGCGGTAGATGAACAACGCCGGGATGAACACATAGGTCAGGTAATCGATCACCAGGTCCAGGACCGAGCCGTCGAAGCTGGGCAGTACCGTACTCACATTGACCCGTCGCGCCAGGGAGCCGTCGACGCCATCGACCACCAGCGCCAGGCCCAGCCACAGCAAACAGGCCTTCGGTGAGTTTTCCAGCAGCGCCAGGGTGGCCAGAAAGGCCAGTACCACACCGGTGGCGGTAAAGCCGTGGGCGCCCCAGGCTTTGAGTCTGGCTACATGCAGGGTCGATATCACGGGCGGTTCTCCGAAAGGTGAAACGGGGCAGCCGACAGCGCGACGCCGTCGAGTCTGGCCAGGGAATGCAGGTATCGACCGGGAAGGGGGGGATAAGGTTCACCGCCCCGGCGTATCACTTAGCGTAGCAAGGGTCCGGCATTTCGGCATCAGCCCTGGCGGAACACCAGCGCCTTGAGGCCGCTTTGGGCATCAATATCAGGAAATTCCGGCGGGTTTTGCAGCCGTTCGATAAAGCGCAGGCCCGGCGCCTCGCGCGTGACGCCATCGATCAGGAAGTCTTCGCCAAAGGCCGGGTCGTTCATGCACGCCAGCACCGTGCCGTCGGGCGTGAGCAGATCCGGCAGGCGTCGCAGCACACGCTGGTAGTCCTTGGTCAGCAGAAAACTGCCTTTCTGGAACGACGGCGGATCGATGATCACCAAGTCATAGGGCCCGCTGTTGGTGACCTTGGCCCAGGATTTGAACAGGTCGTGGCCCAGGAAGCTCACTTTGTTCAGGTCATGCCCGTTCAGGCGGTGGTTGTCACGCCCACGGCTCAGGGCACCACGGGCCATGTCCAGGTTCACCACGTGGTCAGCGCCGCCTTCGATGGCCGCCACGGAAAACCCGCAGGTATAGGCAAACAGGTTAAGCACGCGCTGGCCCTTGGCTTGTTCGCGCACCCAGTTGCGGCCGTAGCGCATGTCGAGGAACAGCCCGCTATTCTGCTTTTTGCCCAGGTCGATCAGGTAGCGCAGCCCGCCTTCGGTGATGGTCAGCTCGTCGACCGGGTTGCCCACCAGCCATTCGGTGGTGCTTTGCGGCAGGTAGCGATGTTGCAGGGCCACGGTGTATGCACTGAGTTGCGCGCGTAGCAGCTGTTTCAGGGCCTCCAGCTGCGCAGCTTCAGGCTCCTTGAACAACGCGACCAGTATCACGCCCTGCAGCCAGTCCACGGTCAGTTGCTCCAGGCCCGGCCAGCACCGGCCCCGGCCATGGAACAGACGACGGGTTTCCGCCGGCGGAGTGGCCAGGGCGTTGAGCAGGTGAGTGTGCAGGGTGGCGAGTGCGTCTGGGGTCATCGTTGAGCGTCGGTCGTTGAGCGGGCGGCATTTTAAACATAATTGCGAGGTCTTGGGGTGCTTGAGCATATCGTGCTGGGAAAACCTTGATTGGCAGTGAATCATGCTCAAAATATTGAAAAGTGCGCCTGATAACAGGCAAAAAATCCTTTGGCGCCGCCATAAACTGGAAAAAAACGCCTGGAGGTGCCCATGAACGGTTTCGCAAATGCAGTGAACGACACAGCAATGGACCAGCAAGAGCTGGACGAATGGCGCGACGCTCTGGCGTCTCTGGTGGCCAATGCCGGCCCGGCGCGGGCGCGGCAGATCCTCGACCTGCTGGCCGGCGATGCCAGTGCCCCGCACATCGACTGGAAACCGCGCCACGGCACGCCTTACGTCAACAGCATCAGCGTGGAGCAGCAGCCGGCATTCCCCGGCGACCTCGCCACCGAAGAGCGCCTGGCTTCCCTGGTGCGCTGGAACGCTTTGGCCATGGTGGTGCGGGCCAACCAGGCCTATGGCGAACTGGGCGGCCATATCGCCAGTTACGCCAGTGCGGCGGATTTGTTCGAAGTGGGCTTCAACCATTTTTTTCGTGCGCGCAACGACCGCTTTGGCGGTGACCTGGTGTTCTACCAACCCCATTCCGCGCCCGGCATTTATGCCCGGGCCTTTCTGGAAGGGCGCCTGAGCGAAAGCGACCTGGCCCACTATCGCCAGGAAATCGGCGGCCCCCAGGCCGGTGCGCGCGGGTTGTCGAGCTATCCGCATCCATGGTTGATGCCGGACTTCTGGCAGTTTCCCACCGGCTCCATGGGCATCGGCCCTATCAGTTCGATTTTCCAGGCGCGGTTCATGCGTTACCTGCACCATCGCGGCTTACAGGACACCACCGACCGCCATGTATGGGGCGTGTTCGGCGATGGAGAAATGGATGAGCCGGAAAGCATGTCGGCCCTGACCCTGGCGGCCCGCGAAGGCCTGGACAACCTGACCTGGGTGGTCAACTGCAACCTGCAACGCCTCGACGGGCCAGTGCGCGGCAATGGCCGGATCATCGATGAGCTCGAAGGCTTGTTCGCCGGCGCCGGCTGGAACGTGATCAAGCTGGTGTGGGGCTCGGACTGGGACGCCTTGCTCGCCAAGGATGCCGATGGCTCTCTGGTCAACACCTTGTCCACCACCGTCGATGGGCAGTTCCAGACCTTTGCCGCCAAGGACGGTGCCTACAACCGCGAACACTTCTTTGGCCAGAGCGACGCCCTTAAAGCGCTGGTTGCCGGTATGAGCGACGAACAGATCGACCGCCTCAAGCGTGGCGGCCATGACATGGTCAAGATTCACGCCGCCTATTCTGCGGCGCGACGGGTCAAGGGCAAGCCCACGGTGATTCTCGCCCAGACCAAGAAAGGTTTCGGCATGGGCGAGGCGGGGCAAGGCAAGATGACCACCCACCAGCAGAAGAAGCTTGATCGCGACGCGCTGATCGCCTTCCGCAATCGCTTCCAGTTGCCCCTGACCGACGAACAAACCGAATCCCTGAGCTTCTTCAAACCGGGCGAGGACAGCCTGGAATTGCGTTACCTGCACCAACGGCGCAACGCCCTCGGCGGTTTTGTGCCGAGCCGCAGCCAGATTGCACCCACCGTCGAGGTGCCGCCGATTGCAGGCTATGCCGGTTTTGCCACCCTGGCCGAAGGCAAGGAAATGTCCACCACCATGGCCTTCGTGCGCATGCTCAGCAACCTGCTCAAGGACAAGGCCCTCGGCCCGCGCATCGTGCCCATCGTCGCGGACGAGGCGCGCACCTTCGGCATGGCCAACCTGTTCAAGCAGATCGGCATCTATTCCAGCGTCGGCCAGCGCTACGAGCCGGAAGACATCGGCTCGATCCTCAGCTATCGCGAGGCCACCGATGGGCAGATTCTGGAGGAGGGCATCAGCGAGGCCAGCGCCATCAGTTCCTGGGTCGCGGCGGCCACCAGTTACTCGGTGCACGGTTTGCGCATGTTGCCGTTCTACATCTATTACTCGATGTTCGGCTTCCAGCGCATCGGCGACCTGATCTGGGCCGCCGCCGACCAGCGCGCCCGGGGCTTTTTGCTCGGCGCCACCGCCGGGCGCACCACCTTGGGCGGTGAAGGTCTGCAACACCAGGACGGCAGCAGCCACCTCACCGCCGCCACCGTGCCGAACTGCCGTGCCTACGATCCGGCGTTTGCCGGGGAGTTCGCGGTGATTCTCGACCACGGCATGCGCCAGATGCTGGAACAGGCGGTGGACGAGTTCTACTACGTGACCCTGATGAATGAAAACTACCCGCAGCCCAGTCTCCCACAAGGGGTGGAAGCGGCGATCATCAAGGGCATGTACCGTCTCGAAGGCGCGCCGAACGCCCGGGTGCGCCTGCTCGGCGCCGGCACACTGGTGCGCGAGGCCCAGGCCGCAGCGCAGTTATTGGCCGACGACTGGCAAGTGGCTAGCGAGGTATTCAGCGTGACCAGCTTCAGCGAGCTGGCGCGGGATGCGCGGGAGGTGGAACGCTGGAATCGCTTGCACCCGCAGGCCGTAGCGCGAGTGAGCCATGTGAGCGCCTGCCTGCCCAAAGGCGCGCCAGTGATTGCGGTGTCCGACTATGTACGGGCGGTGCCGCAGATGATCGGTTCCTATATGGACTCTCCTTACACGGTTCTGGGCACTGACGGGTTCGGGCGCAGTGATACCCGGGCGGCGTTGCGCGATTTCTTCGAAGTGGACCGCCATCACCTTGTGCTGGCTGCACTGACGGCGTTGGTGGTGCAGGGGGAACTGGCCGCGAGTGTGTGTCAGCAGGCGATCGAGCGGTATGGCATGCAATCGGAGCGTGCCGCGTCCTGGATCTCTTGACGGGCGCAAATCAAAAAATGTGGGAGCGGGCTTGCCCGCGAATACGGTCTGACAGTTGACGAATGTGTTGACTGACACACTGCCTTCGCGAGCAAGCCCGCTCCCACATCGGTTTTGCGATGGGTTTAGAGGGTGGCGATCAGCGCCGGCCCAAAGGCTTCCTGCAGAAAGCCCGGGGCGATATACCGCTCGTAATGCGCCTCGGACAGCAGGAAAAACTCGCGGTCGACCGCGTCGCGCAAGTCCGCCAGGCTGCGTTCGCGGAACTCCGGCAACAACCCCAGCCCATAGGCCTCCAGCTTGGAAATCACCCGCGCGCCCCGAGCAATCAACTGATACGCCCAGCAGTAGGGCGACTGGTGCGGCATGAAGCGGATCTTGCGGTTTTCCAGTTGCTGGCGCAGCAACTGTGCGTCGAACACTTCCAGCTTGCTGGCCATCACTTGCACCAACAATTGCTCCAGGCGCAGCCACACCGCCTGTTTCTCCTCAAAGCTGTAGCCGTTCCACTGGATCACTTCGTGGTGATAGCGCTTGCAACCCCGGCAGACCAGGTCACCGTAGACGGTGGAGCACAGGCCGATGCAGGGGGTCTTGATGGTGTGATTGGGCATAAAAAAACGTCGTCAGGTGAAACAGCACGGCCTCGGCAGAGGGCGTTTCGCAGGCATTAACGATTTCCCGCGGCGCATAGTCTGAGGTTTTTTGGACCCCCGTGTCACCCGTATGCGCATGATTTTGTACAGAAAGAATGCTTGACAGGTATGAGGCGCGCGGAGAACACCGGCGTGGCTGGAAGCCGCACTTTATGTATATCGGTCACGATGTAAGGCGCTATGCCATTAATGGCCTGTAGCTACCAAGTTAAGGGCATAAGTGCAGGAACTGTCGCAAATGCCGCCCTTAAAATTGGATCCCCAAAAAAAATAAAAACTTGTCCTACAAGAGCCTTGATTTCACTCGTACAGACGAGTATTTTTTCCTACAGCATATTACGCAGGAAGCTTCTAACAATAATTATGAAAAGATCAAACGCATCCATCGCCACATGACAGTATGAAGTTGAAAGACTGGCCAGGTGCCTTCTTTTAATCTGATACGTAAGTACATGCTTGCGCGTCTTCATCTGCAAAAAAAGTATAAATTTCCGTGCGAAAGTGCGGGGCGTCGATGCTTTTTTAACAGTGTCATGTTCAGTTAAAGCTCCAGCGTTATTCCAAATAGTCGTTATGAGTACGTAATCATCCATGCATCTTTATTGGTTTGGAGAGTATTGCTATGCCTGCCGGAGCGATATTTATATCATTTGATGCCGTCGCGGTATCGGGAATCACTGTTGAGGCCTTGAAGATCGCCAAGGGTTTCGATCAAAAGGGCGTCAAGCTTTATCTGGACCTGGGCTATGACATCAAGGTCGACAAGGGCAACTTCAACAAACCTTATAGTTATGAAACCCATCTCTACAAAGATATCTTCACCTTGGTGCGCGTCGACGCTATCGACACCATCCCCCATTACAACGTCGACTTCATCGAACACTCCCATGGGGTCCTGATCGCCGAGAAAATACCGGCATCCCCCGAGGAAAAAGGCCGCCTTGTCAGTGCCGTTCAGGTGTCGGCCCAGGCCTTGGCCCAGCGCATCGTCCAGCAGTGGGACGCATTGAACATCCGCTACGTTATCGTCGAAAACGGCACGCTGCCCGAAAACATCATCTACACCCAGGCGCTTTACCTGGCGATCGAGGCTTACGGCAACCAGCACGACCTGGGTAATTTCGTGATCTGGCGTGACCACGACCTGATGTGGAGCAGCGAAAAAAGCGCGATGAAGTACGGGCCAGAGCCCTACACCCACGCGGTCAAACCCGTGCGCTCGCGGCATATTTCCTATGTGACCCTGAACAACGACCTGAAAAACCGGCTGGAGGCGTGGTGCAACCACGAGGTCGAGGTCAAGGTACGTAAAAACACTTACGATTTCAGCGGGCAAAGCCAGTACGCCAACATCAAGGAGCGTCTGGACATTCGTGATACCGACATTCTGATTGCCCGGACCACCCGGATCATTCCGCAAAAACGCCAGGACCGCGATATCTACCTGGTGCAGCAATTGAACCAGCGGTTCGCCGACAGCGGCAGCCCGCGCCGGGTGTACCTGGCGGTAGCGGGCGATCCGCAAGAACATCCCGGGTTTTTCAATACGCTGAATAATCTGGTCAAGGAGTTGCAAGTTGAAGCCTATGTAAAGTTCATTGGCTCGTTGTCCCATGACGTGATGCGTTCGAACAAGTCGGACATCAGTATTGAAGACCTGTATTACTCCTGCGATCTGGTTTCTTTTTTAACCTCATGGGGTTACGACAGTTATGGCAACCCGGTGGGCGAAGCCATCAGCAGTCGGCGCTGCTATATCGCAACGAGCTATGAATATTATCAAGAGGTGTATGGCCAGCACGGATTCGAAGCCCCCGTCATGGCGATTACCGAAGAGCAGGACGGGCTGCCGGACGAGGCATTCATTAATGAGGTTTACCAGCTGTTGAATAACCGGCTGCAGATGGAGAGGGTGGCTCGACGCAACTTCTCGATTGGGCGGCGGGCACTCGCCAATAACGTAATGAGCATGTTGGACTTGAATTCTTCTGGAGAAAGTATGCGTGATTCCGTATTTGTCTCGGTGGTGCTGCCGCTTTATAACGAAAGCGACCGCATTGATAGCGTTCTGGACTCTTTGTTCAATCAGAAAACAGAAGGGGGGCTGATTACCCACGCCACCTATGAACTGATCTTTGTCGACAATAACTCGACAGACGATTCCATCAAGAAAATCAATGCGTTCAAGGCCAATAACCCCTCGCTTGATATTTATGTGATCGAAGAAACCACCCAAGGCGTTTCATCGGCACGTAAACGCGGCATGGATTACGCCTCCGTGCGGTCCAGGAACCGCGATATCCGCATTGGCGAAGAGAACAAGCACTACATCGTTTCGGCGGATGCCGACTGCACCGTCGACCCGTACTGGCTGCATGCCTTGATCCTGAAAATGATCGAAGAGGACGGCGACCTCGGCACCTGCAATTACTACTACAACGAAGCCGCCTTCGAAAAGCGTCCGAACCTGTACAACGAAATCCAGAAAACCCTGCGCTGCCGTGAAGTGTCCTTCTCGCTGTTCGGCGGTTTTCCGGACGGCAAGGGCTTCGCGGTGGAGCGCGGCTTGTACGACAAGGTCGGTGGGATCGAGATTTTCTACCAGTTGGACAAGGGCCGTTTCGTCGAGCATTTGTCCGACGACTGGGACTTTGGCATCCGTGTAATCGCCTGGGGCGGTAAACCGGTCTACGCCCACAAATCGCGTATCGAGATCAACAGCCGCCGCGTGGACACCATTCTCGACGAGGTGATCACCGGCAATGCCTACGGCCAGGACGGCATCATCATCATGAAGGACGTGCGCCCGGACGTGGAGCAACAGATCCCCACCCTGAGCGACACCACGCCGGCGCAGTCGGTACAGGCCTGGCATTACTCGATCAAGGATTTCGTGCCGAAAAACATCGCGCTGCCGGCACTGCTCAACCCGCAGATCCTGCTGGAAAACCCGGCGGTGCGGGACTTCTTCGGCGGCCCGGTGGCTGACCGCATGTACCAGCGCATTCATGAAATCAAGCACAGCTCGCGGGTGATCGACTTCAAGCCGATCCATGCCTACAAGACCCCCAGCTACCGCCTGTACTTCGAGTTCCGCGAAGAGATCTTCAGCGCCTTGCGCCGCGCCGTGGGTGAAGACATCGGCTTCCCGCCGCCGTTGCCCGAGTGCTTCGAGACCGTCAAGCCCGAGGACTTCGAGCGCTTTGTGTACTACTTCGCCGAAGACCGCGAGTCGGGTGAAGCCCACAACTATTTTGCCAACGGCGGGGTGTTCTGATGACCAGCGAAGCGCTTGTATCACTCAATGACATCGACCCGAACTACCCGACGCCGCGGGTCTATGAGTTCCTTGCGGATCCGGACAACAGCGCGTTCCTGGAGTACGTGTACAACGACCCGTTCGGCTGCCACGTATTTCCCGGCGATATTCCCGATTACCCGCTGCCGTCGTTTTTCCAGGACATGGACAGCGAGATCCGCCAAGCCAGGCAGATTCACCTGTGGGCCTATATTCCCACCTGCCGTTATCGCTGCCATTTCTGCCAATACCCCACGGTGATCCTGAATCCCAAGGCCGCGTCGTCCCAGGTGGTGTTCAAGGACCTGGTGGATTACAACATCAAGGAAGCCACGATGTGGCTCGAAAAAGTCCCGAGCCTGGCGCAGGCCGAGGTCGGCGAGTTCAACATCTTCGGCGGCACACCTTCGCTGCTGCCGGACCCCGAGTTGCGCCGGCTGATGGCGTTCTACCGCAGCCACTTCAACTTTTCCGTCGCCACCATGCGCTTCGAGGGTGAGCCGGGCACCTTGAACAAGGAATACCTGCTGCTGCTCAAGGAGCTGGGGTTCACCAAGATCAGCTTTGGCGCCCAGTCGTTCGATGACCGCATCATCACCGCCTGCGGGCGCATGCACTCGGCTGAAGAGTGCGTGGATACCATCTATTACGCCCGCGAACTGGGCCTGGACTGGGTCAGTGTCGACCTCATCTACGGCATGCTCGGCCAGAGTGTGGATGACGTGAAATACGACATGCAGCGCACCCTGGAGCTGGAACTGTCCCACGTGGTGATCGCCAAGCTGCACATGGAAGAGTTCATGAAAAGCCGCACCGGCGTGTCGGGCGAGAAACAGAGCCACTGGCAGCGCAAGGGCCTGATCAACATCAACAACATGACCTTCCCGGGCCTGGGCAAGCAGTACCAGATGCGCGAAGTGGTGGAGCAGCACCTGAACGCCGAGTACGGCGAACACCCCACCATGTACTTCCACCAGAACGGGCGGGAGGCGGAGAAGTGGAAAGGCCTGATCACCGACCTCGACAAACAGTACCCGGAAGTTGCGATTGGCCTGGGCGGCAGTTCCAAGTGCACCCGCGCCGAAGCGATCAACATCACCGGCTACGCCAAGTACAAGCAGGCGCTGGACGAAAACCGCCTGCCCATCGATAACAGCCGGGGCATGTCGGCGCTGGCGCGGGAAGTCAACGCGTTCAAGATGGCCTTGTCCACCCTGGTTCCCGTGGATGACGCAGTGTTCAAGCAGCGCTTTGGCGGCAACAGCTTTTTCGACAACCCGGTGATCAGCCGTACGCTCGACAAGCTGGTGGAGAAAGCACTGGTGACCGTCGAGGGCGATCTCGTGCGCCTGACCACCAATGGGGTGACGTTGGTGGAAGCGGTGATCAACACCCAGTTCGATACCCAAGCCGCTGGAGGCCACTGATGAGCCCATCCACAGCCCCGGTGTTCAGCCTGCACTACGTGGCCATCGACCATGAAGCCGGGGTGACGCCGGAACAATTCGAGCAGTTCGTGCGGCACAAAGGCGTGCACATTCCGTGCTATCCCGGCTGGCGCTGGACATTGCTGCGCGGCTTGCGTGGCGAGCGGGCCGGGCAGTTTCTGATGCTGTTCGAGATCGACAGCGCCGAGCAGCGGGACCGCTACGTGGGCGCCGACGGCAACAAGACCGAACTGGCTCGCCAGTTCTGGCGTGACCATCCCGAGGCGCTGGATATCCTTGGCGAGTGGAAACGCTACGGCACTTACAGCGAACTGCCCACGCTGTTCACCGACTACCGGTTGCTCGCCGAGAACACCAAAAGCACCGTGCCTTACGGCCCACGTTATGAAGACCGGCCCGGCAAGGAGCCGGTGGCGCGGGTGATCGGCCTGCACAACCTCGCGCTGCGCGCCGATGTGCAGCCGCACACCTTCGAAACCTTCATCGCGCAAAACCACCACCGCATCGAGGATTACCCGGACTGGAAGTTTCGCTTGCTCAAGGGCGAGCGGGGCAACCGTCTGGACCAATACGTGGTGTTCATGGAGATCGCGAGCCAGGCTGCGCTGGATGTGTTTTATCCCGAGCCGGACATCGCCACCGACCAGGCAGCGATTTTTGCCCGGGCGCACCGCGACACCAAGCAGATGTACGAAGAGTGGAAACAACTGGCGTCGTTTTCCGGCTCGCCGCAGATCTACACCGACTATCTGGCGGTGGCGCAAAGTCTGAACTGACCCGGTGTACCGGCGCGGCCCGCACGGCGCGTCGGTCCCTGAGGTCTGTGCTCAAGAAGGTGAACGCTCTGTGAATGTTTCTGCCGTAGTGCTTGATTCAAATGTCCGCCAGCAACGTGCCACACGCAGCATTTTTTTCATCGCGGGGCTGGGCATGGCGTCCTGGGCGCCGCTGATTCCGTTTGTCAAAACCCGGCTCGACGTGAACGACGGCACCCTCGGGCTGCTGCTGTTTTGCATTGCCGCCGGATCGATGCTGGTCATGCCGTTTACCGGTCGCGCCATTGCCCGGTTCGGTTGCAGGGCGCTGATCCTGGCCTGCTCGGTGGTGTTCTGCCTGGTGCTGCCGTTCATGATGTACGCCACGTCTCCCCTGGCGATTGGCGCAGCCTTGCTGGTGTTCGGCGCGGTGAATGGGCTGCTGGACGTGTCGATGAATGCCCAGGCGGTGATTGTCGAACGCGAAAGCGGGCAGGCACGGATGTCCGGTTTTCACGGCTTCTACAGCATCGGCGGCGTGGCCGGGGCAGGGGGCGTGAGCGTGTTGCTGTGGGCGGGCTTGATGCCGTTGCCGGCGATTTCACTGGTGGCGTTGTTGATCGCGCTGGTGGTGTCCCGGGCCGCGCCGCATTTATTGGCCAAGCGGCCGGTGGAGCCCGGTGAGTCGGGCGGTACGCTCCAGGCCCTGGCCCATCCGGGCGTGCTGTTTCTGGCCGCGTTGTGTTTTTTCATCTTCATGATCGAAGGCGCAATGCTCGACTGGTCCGCCGTGTTCCTGCACACCGAACGCAGCATGGACAAGAGCCATGCCGGGTTCGGCTTCACGTTGTATTCCATTGCCGTCGCGCTGGGCCGCTTGTATGGCGATCGCCTGGTCAACGCCGTGGGCCGCCAACGCGTGCTGGTGCTCGGCAGCCTGTGCGCGGCGGCCGGCGTGCTGTTGCTGGTCAGTGTCGACCACACGGGCGTGGCGCTCGGCGGGTTCATCCTGGCAGGGGCGGGTTTGTCCAACATCGTGCCGATCCTGTTTACCGCCGCCGGCAATCAGCCCGGTGTGCCGTCGAATTTCTCCCTGCCGGCGGTCACGCTGATTGGCTACACCGGCCTGCTGAGCGGGCCGGCGCTGATCGGCTTCATCGCGCATCACTCAAGCCTCACCGCCGTGTTTGGCGCCGGTGTGGTGATCATGTTGCTGGTGGCTTCCTGCGCCCGACGCATTGCGCGTTACGGCGCTTAACCCAAGGAGTTTTTATGAGTCAATTATCCGGTCCGGTGTTCAGCCTGAACTACATTGGCCTCAACTTGAAAAAAGGCGTGACAGCCCAAGACTTCGAAAACTTCGTGCGTGAAAAAGGCGTGGGCATTCCGGCGTACCCGGGGTGGCAGTGGACCTTGCTCAAGGGCCTGCGCGGTGAACGGGTGGACCAATACCTCATGCTGTTCGAAGCGCCCAGTGCCGAAGATTACGCACGCTACATCGATCACAACGGCGACCCGACCGCCCACGCCCAGGTGTTCTGGCACGAGCACCAGCAGGCCCAGGCGCTGATCGAAGAATGGAAGACTTACTCGACCTATGCCGAGCGTCCAACGATTTATTCGTACTACGGCCTGGTCGCCGAAAACACCCGCAGCTCCTTGCCCGAAGGCCCCAACTACCGGGCCGCGGCGCCGGGCCAAGTGCCCGTGGCGCGGCTGGTGGGGATCCACAACCTGGCGCTGCGTTCGGGTGTGGCCCCGGAAACCTTTGAACGCTTCATCACTGACAATGTCCACCGCATAGACGATTACCCGGGCTGGAAATTCCACATGCTCAAGGGCCTGGGCGGCAGCCGCCTGGACCAGTACGCAGTCATGCTGGAAATCGAAAGCCTGGAGTCGTTGAACTCGTTCCACCCCGAGCTGGATGTGTCGACCCTGAAAGCCCTGACGTTCGTGCGCGAGCACCAGGAAAGCGAGCGCATGTACGCAGAATGGCGCGAGCTGGCGTCGTTTTCCGGTGCACCGCAGATCTACACCGACTACATCACCATTGCAGGAAGCGGGGAGTAACTTCTCGGGCCCTTGTAGGGGGCCTGTCACGATGTTCCGAAAAGGATGTGCCGATGACGCTCCAAGGGCATGACCGCGTACGCGCAGAAGTGTTTGAAACCGATCTGCCGGCACGCCTGGATCGATTACCGTGGGGCCGTTTCCACTCCTTGATGGTGTTCGCGCTGGGCATTACCTGGCTGCTCGATGGCCTGGAAGTCACCCTGGCCGGCTCGGTGTCCGGCGCGCTCAAGAGCAGCCCTGAGCTGCACATGAGCAACTTCGACATTGGCCTGGCCGGCGGCGTGTACATTGCAGGCGCGGTGATCGGCGCCTTGCTGTTCGGCTGGCTGACCGACCGCCTGGGGCGTCGCAAGCTGTTCTTCATCACCCTGTGGCTGTACATCGGTGCCACGGCGGCCACGGGGTTTTCCTTCAATCTCGAATCATTCCTGCTGTTTCGCTTCCTGACCGGCATGGGCATCGGTGGCGAATACACGGCGATCAATTCGACCATCCAGGAATTCACCCCGGCCCGCTATCGCGGCTGGGTCGACCTGACCATCAACGGCACGTTCTGGCTTGGCGCGGCGCTGGGGGCGGGCGGGGCGATTGTGTTGCTGGACCCGGACGTACTGGGCGGCGACCTCGGCTGGCGTGTGTGTTTCGGCATCGGCGCCGCACTGGGCCTGGTGATTCTGGTGATGCGCCTGTGGCTGCCGGAGAGCCCGCGCTGGCTGTTGATCCATGGGCGGCATGACGAGGCGCGGCGTATCGTCGAAGGCATCGAAGAGAAGCTGCGCCAGCAAGGGCACACGCTTTCGGCGGTGACCGGCAAGCCGCTGCGCCTGCACGCGCGGGATCACACGCCGCTGGGGGAAATCTTTCACACCCTGTTCGTCAGTTTCCGCCGTCGCGCCCTGGTCGGCATGACCCTCCTGACCGCCCAGGCTTTTTTCTACAACGCGATTTTCTTCACTTACGCGTTGGTGCTGACCGACTTCTATGACGTGCCCTCCGAAAGCGTTGGCTGGTATGTGTTGCCGCTGGCCCTGGGCAATTTTTGCGGCCCGCTCTTGCTGGGGCGCCTGTTCGACGTGGTCGGGCGGCGCATCATGATCAGCGCCACCTATGCGATCTCCGGGGTGCTGCTGGTGATCAGCGGGTATGCTTTCGAGCAAGGCTGGCTGAGCGTCACTCAGCAGGCGGCGTCGTGGATGGTGATTTTCTTCTTCGCCTCCGCCGCCGCCAGCTCCGCTTACCTGACGGTGGCGGAGACTTTCCCGCTGGAAATCCGCGCGCTGGCCATCGCGGTGTTCTACGCCCTGGGGACCGGCCTGGGTGGCATCATCGGCCCGACCCTGTTCGGCCAATTGATCCAGAGCCAGGAGCGCAGCAGCCTGTTCATCGGCTACCTGATCGGCGCGGCGATGATGGTCGTGGCGGCGGTGGTGCAAGCGATCTGGGGCGTCGCAGCGGAGGGCAAGTCGCTGGAACATGTGGCCAGGCCGCTGTCCCAGGCCGCCGATACGGCGTGAGCCGACGTTGATGCAAAAAAAGCCCCGAACGTGTCGGGGCTTTTTTTATGTTGCGTCGCTCAGGAATCAATCCCAGCTCAGCGCACCACCGGTCTGGTACTCGATCACACGGGTTTCGAAGAAGTTCTTTTCTTTCTTCAAGTCCATGATCTCGCTCATCCACGGGAACGGGTTGGTGGTCCCTG